>JAAEPE010000333.1 GCA_024222395.1 Myxococcales bacterium | reverse complement strand
GGCACGACGGCTCACGCGATCTTCTGTGATTTGACTGCCGTCTCCGCAGCGAACAACATCTTCATGCTCGTCGATGCTAGTTCCGCTAGTCTTATCGCGGGCTGCAACACCAACTATTCACTCATGGATGCCGACAGCACCGGCAACACAGGTACTCACACCGACACACTCTCCGAAAACGCTACCTTCGTCGACGCAATGAACGGCAACTTCCACCTAGCATCAGGTTCCGAGGGCATCGATGACGCCAACCCAGCCGCAACTCTAGCGACAGACATCGATGGCGACGCTAGGCCGGCCGGCATGGCCGACATGGGAGCCGACGAATTCGTCTCCCAGTAGTTCCTACTCTCTTCCGGGCCATTGCGGCCCCCCAATGAATTCTATGAGAATGCTTCTAACTTCCATCATTGTTGTCATTGCGACTGTCCTGACGTTGAGCGTCGACACGAGTGGCGCCCGTGCAGAGAATGACGTTGGTCTGGTGCTCGAGAGCCATGTTGGCGCTCGGCCGCGAGATGCCGACTACTTGCTCGCCCCCCTGCTCGATGAGCTCAAGCGGAGTGGGTTTCGCGGCAGCTCAGTGGCAGGCACGCGCATTCATTCGAAACACTCCATCTCGTCGAAGGAACTCAGCAGCAAGCAAGTCGCTGAGGTTCGGAAAACCGTCAAGGATGCTCACGCCGCGTATCTCGACTTCCGTTTTGAAAGTGCCGTGAATACTGCCAATCGCGCAGTCGCCTTGCTACTCAGCCGTCCAGCAACCATGGCGCGACAACAAGATGTTCGCGACGACCTATCCGACGCACTGATCATTTCCTCCATGGCCCACGCCAGGCTCGGAAACAAGGCAGAACTCGACACTACGATGACAGAGTTCGTTCGCTCCTTCCCCAAGAGCGAAGTTAGCAACAAGAAGTACGGACCAGAGGGGAAAAGCCTCTACCGGAAGATCAACAAACGCCTCCAAAAGATCGAGACGGGCGAGCTACGAATCGCCGCGGATCCGGGCTCGATGATCTTCATCAATGAGAGTTACAAAGGAATCGGATCGCTCGAGCTCCAGCTGATTCCAGGGCGCTACCGCATCTACACCCAGACGGGGCAGAAGGCAGGTCGCGTACACATTGCTGAGGTCGAATCTGGGCGCGTGCACACCCTCGTTGTCGACCCAGTGATCGATAGCGCTCTGCGCACGACTGGCAAGATGGTCGGCTTTGTCTTCGAAGACGAAGCAGCCCGCGCCAAGCACGAGAAGCGCATTGCCTTGGAAGTCGGGCGAGCCCTCGGGGCGGAGAGAATTATCCTTGTCGGCTTTCACAAGTTCAACGGGAAATACTCGATTGTAGCCAGCTCAATCGCCGTCGAGGACCGAGAGAGTGGCCCTTCGGCGCGTGTTCCTCTCCCGCAGAATGGGGCACCATCAGCATCCCAGCTGCGAGCACTAGCCGCCTTCGTCGCAGGTTCCAAACCAGCGAGCCTCGATATTCAGGTGATGAGTACGGACGAGGCGACACCTATAGAGACGCGGACCGCCTCTGGAGCGTCAGGAGACTCTTCGAGTGGTCGCTACCTAGAGATGAACGCCAAGAGCAAGCGCTCTGATACTGGCGACGGCATCAGTTCGGCATGGCGATGGACTTCCTGGGCCGCAGGCGCCGCCAGCCTGGGTGCGGGTTCGTACCTCCTCGCCATCCACGACACTGGCACCTGCGCAAACGCGGTGTGTCCAGAGAACTACGATACGCAGGCGCCCGGAATCGGGCTGATCGCAGGCGGAGTCGCTGTCGGCCTGCTCGGCTTCTACCTGTGGACGTACGAGGGCGACGGCGAATCAACCAATCTCGCCGTAGTGCCTGCAACCGACGGATTCCGCGCTGCGCTAACCGGGACGTTCTAGCGCTTTCAGCCCCAGCCCCAAGAACCGGCCCTAAACCCTGTACTATCGGCTGCGTGACGAGTCCTGTTGTACTCGGGGATGCCCGCATCGCCAGCCCCTCCCCTTCTGTTGGGCGCAAAGCCATAACCCTGCATCGACTCTTGCTTGCAGGGCTTCCGGTGCCCCCGGCCATCGCGCTCTCGCCAATTCAGGCACAAGACGCCTATGCCCTTCGAGAGGCAGCTGGGAATCTGGGCTATCCACTGGCGGTTCGCTCGTCGGCGAATGTTGAGGATATGCACGACGCGGCGGCTCCGGGGCTCTTCGAATCGATTCTCGATGTCTCGGGCGACGACGCCCTGCTGCGCGCAGCAAGAGACGTCGTTGCATCTGGGCAGACGCCGCTTGTGCGCGACTATCTACAAGCGCGGGGCATCAGCTTGCCCGCCAAAGTTGCCATCGTCTTGCAGCGCCAGATTACTCCCACGGTCGCACAGGGCGTGCTCTACACTCGGCCGCCTGGACAGCCGGAATCGTCTGTGGCGATTCTAGAGATTCCTGGCGAGACCCCGCTCTGGATCGACCGCGAGGGAGGCGGCATGCACGTGTCGGCGGGGTTCTCTCTCACGCCCAGCCAAGCCAGCGAGCTTTGGGCCCTCGCCGAGCAAACGGAGCAAGCTCTAAGCGGGGATGCCGGGCTCGACATCGAGTGGATTTGGGGCAAAGAAGGTCTATACATTCTGCAAGCGCGCCCAATCGTACACAGGCACGATCTAGAAGACCAGAATAACTCTGAAGTCCGATCACTCTTGGCATTTAGCCGTGGTGACAAAGAGCGGCTCTGGCAGCTCGATGCGACTCACAACCCCCTCCCCCTTTCGCCCGCTCAGGCCGGCCTGGTTCACGAAGTCGCACCACTCGCGCCCTACGACATGCGAGTGGTCGGGGGCTATCTCTACACGGCTAAGCGGCGCGATGCTGAGCGCAAGGACAGGCAGGCTATGTCACAGCAATGCTTGCAACGGCTCTTTCACGATGAGCTCCTGCCGAAGATGGAGGGCGCGCTTGCCAAGGTGGAATCACAAGAATCCCCTCGTCTAGGCGACGCTCTGGACGCCTACAAGCGAGTATTCTCTTGCTACACAGAAGAGCTCGCGCCGGCGCTCGCGGCGGCCGGAGAGCAACAAGGCGGCAACCCGCTCAGCGCTTGGATTGCGCGTGCTGTAGCAGGGCAACTCGACAAGAACGAGCTGCTCAAACAAGTCGCACCTATTGCACCCGCCTGGGACGTCTCGGTGCCCACCTACGGAGAAACCCCCGAGAGAGTTGAGCGAGCACTGGCGATTCGACTTGGCACGGCCGACGCGAACTCCGCTATGGAGGAGTCACTGCGCGAAAGTGACGACATGCTGTTTTATCGCGCCCAGGATGTCGTGCGGCGGGCGCTCCTTACTCTGGCGAGACGCTGGGGAGTGGGCGATCACATCTTCTTCATGCCCCTGAGAGAGATTCTCAAGGTTGAAACCTCAGAGGCCGCTCCCAAGACTCTAGTCAGAGCGGCGGGCGAATCGCGTGACACAATTGCCAAACAGCGACGTCTTGAAATGCCGCTCTCATTCACGGGCGGCGAACCACTGCCCACGCGTCTTCCGCCGAACGTTGAGATCTGGCGGGGCTTGGGCACCGGCGGCTACGTTACGGGCCGAGTCGTCCGAGTCGCACGATTGCGAGACTTCCCCGTTATTGGCCCTGACGATCAAACGGTCTTGGTGATTCCGACGGTGACTCCAGCCCATGCGCTCGCCGCCCGAGGAGCAGTCGCCGTAGTTTGCGAATACGGCGAACACCTCGGTCATGGCGCGGCGATGGCTCGAGAGCTTGCGATCCCGTGTATCGTCGGGTGCAAGCGAGCCTGGAGAGAACTCGAAACCGGTGACCAGGTGGGCGTGCACGGCGATGCCGGGCTCGTAGCCCGACTCGTGCGCTCGTAATCGTGGCTCTCCGACCTCCGAAGTACGGGCCGGAGCTGGACTAGAAGCGGTTGCCGCCCGACGAGTCGTTGCCTCCGCCGTACCCGCTGGGATCGTGCCCAATTGGGTTCGACGCTGAAGTACCTGTCGGGGCCGATGCCGGAATGCTCGATGGTGCGGAGGCAATGCCCTTTGGTCCTTCACCGGGCGCAGTCTCCCGCGAGCGATTGACTCGCTCTCGCAAGTCCTTGCCTACCTTGAAGAAAGGCAACCGCTTCGGGGCAACCTGAACCGTCTCGCCCGTTCGAGGGTTACGCCCCTCATAGGCCTTGTATTCACGAACCGTGAAGCTTCCAAAGCCCCGGATCTCGATGCCTTCGCCCTCTTGAAGGGCTTTGACCATCGAATCGAATACACAATTGACGATTTGCTCAGCCTTCCCCGTAGGCAGCTTCAGTTGTTCAGAAATATGCTCGATGAGTTCTGACTTCGTGACCGTACCCTGCATGGCTCTCCTCCCCTAAGTGTATAGAAACAATAGCCGGTGTCCCCGAGGGTCCGCAAGCCCGAAATGTCCGAGAACACTCATATAATCCTCCGGGGCGGTCACAGACGTCTAGAACACCTCTCGCAACACACTGAAATTAAAGACGAAACTTATGCTGCAAGACGACCTAGAGATCGTCTCCGCCAGCGGGCAAAGAATGCTCTCCATCCTGCTGAAATGCCTTATAGGCGACAGGAAATGAGTAGGTCTGACAGCGATGCCGGGCATAGAAATCAGCCTGATCACGCCAAGCGACCTTGCCACTCATGATCGCATTTCGCAGTGACGCCGTTTGGGGTACGCGGCACGTCATGCCTTCAACTGGAAGAAGATGCATATTGGCAGTCCGCTCGTCCAAGGCGAAGTTGCGAGCATCCATAGAGCTCAAGTACAGGAAACCCAACTCAGGGAGCTCGATGATCTCCACCTCCACAAGGTCAATGGTGCGCCCCTTTCGAAAGGAGCATTCCGCCCGCTTGAGCGTCTCCCCTACAGCGATGGCTAGGGCATTGTGTCGAACCTGGTGGGTGCGGGCACACGCCCCCTTGCCCGAACTTGGCCGTGTCTGGACCTTGTATGCCAGTGGCTTGTGTCCGAGGTTCTCCATGGAGAGCATCATCTGCTTGGTCGATGAGCCTTTCCCCCTCTCGACTGTGAGGCTGAATTTGATGCCCAAGACTTCGGCAGAATCACCGGGCGCAAGCACGTGCCGCTCCCGGTTCGACTTATACGGAAAGAGCGCAGACATCTGTCGCTCGCTTGTTGCTGGTATCCCAAAAGCCTCGGCATCAGTTTCCAGGTAGCTGCGATACGCCCCAGACGAAAGTGCAATCCGATCTGAAACCTCCTGTGCGTTCACAACCGTTTCCACTGGCTTGGCAGGTTTTCCAGGCAACTCAAAGTCACCCCAATACCTAACTCGCGTAACCAACGCCATTGCAACAAATGCAACGCCGACAACGATGGTTGTGTACTGCTTGTTCGTAATGTTCATGTGAATTGGCTGGTGTGAGTTTCTTCTGTGCGAGCAGCGTCCTGATTGTTACTTCTTTGGCTGCATCCGACATGTAGGCAACATTCACGGTCTGAAAGCTACGACAGCGATCTTCCCTCCCTATCTTCGACTCTATCACTGCTTAGCGCGCCAAGACCCAACACAAGACATCACTCGAAGAATCAGGCATTGCAAAACTTGAAAGTCAGATCAGCGCGGGTAGTATTCTATAGGTCATCGTACGGGGACAACTTGAAGGCGTCTACGACAATCCGGTATCGAGGCTATTTCGGGGAATCTATTTGATCGCATCACGCCATAGGTCAAGGGCCTTGAGATTCGCGATCCTCACCGTGGCCCTTGTCCTGTCTTCGCCGCTCGGCGTGGCGCATGCGGATAGGCTTGGCGACCTGAGCAGAAGGCTCTCTCGGACAAAGTCTGACAAGGCAAGAGTCGCAGCCGCGGTTTCACTTGGGCGCCTAGAAGACAAACGAGCCCTCAAGCCGCTCGTTACGGCACTTCGCGACAAGAACAATATGGTGCGCGCTGTCGCGGCTTCTGCCCTCGGTACTCTGGGTGACTCGCGAGGGTTGCCCGCACTGCGACGCGCAACCCTCGACAAGGATGTTACGGTTCGCAAGCGAGCGACGCAGGCGATTGGCGCGATTCGCAAAGACGGGGAACGCGCTGGACCCAATGGCAAGAGCCGCTACAACCTAAAGAGTCGGAAGATTCGCGAGGCTCATTACCGCGTGGACGCTCGGGAATCGCCGCGAATGTCACCGCGCAAGCCCGATCTATATGTGACCGTACGAACAGCCGCAGACCAGTCGCGTGGCAGGGCAAGCAAGGCCGAGCGCAAGAAGCGCGGCGACCTGATGCGCAATCTCCTCGTCTCTGAACTGAGGAAGGCAAAGCGACTTACGACCAGTGCATTCATTGCCGAAGACCTGGAGCTCCCATTCTTCGCGATCGACATTTCAATTACGCGCCTCAAACGCGTCGTCCGCGGCCCGTGGGTGGAGCTTGAATGTGAGCTGCGAATTGCCATATCCAACGAAAGCGGCAAGATGATTTCGTTTCTCACCAGTGGTGCCAAAGTTCAGGTTCCCAAGCGTTCCTTCCGCAAGCAGTACGAGCCCAACATGCGCAAGGAAGCTCTCAAGAACGCTGTCACGAGTGTGCACACCGATTTGGTGCGCTACCTGCTCAAGACGTCTGGCGTATAGATGCCAGAGCGAGCGGTCTCCTAACCGTTTTGAAGCAGCCACCGCAGGCAATCGGGCAGAGCACCTAGCTTCGCCGGGATGTGCACGTGACCGCCAGGTAGTTGACGCACTGAGACCAGAGAGCTGCGAGTTTTGAGCGCCGGTTGAATAGCAGAGTTGGCGACCATCGGATCACCGGTAGCAAAGATGAATAGTGAGGGAATCGCGAGAGCATCCAAATGTCGCCCGACGCCGACCTGATGGTAATAGTCATCCGCACCGCGAAAGCCAAAGCGAGGTGCCACGACGTCATTGTCCCAGTCTCGAATGCGTCGAATGCCTCGGAAGTCGCCATCACCGAGCAAGTGATTCTCGCTAGACCGCACTCTCTGAGCCCCTCTCTTGAGACCGACGAGCAAGTGCCTTCGGTAGAAGAACTGCCTAGACCGATCGATGTACTCACAGGCCTCGCGCAAATCTATCGGCGAGCATAGAGCAGCAACCGAGCGCATGCGCGCGTCGGGGTTCAACGCGTAACGCGCTACCATGTGACCTCCAAGCGAGAATCCTACGGCGTGAAGATTCTTGTAGTGGGCAAGTTCTCTGCTCTTTACTGCGGCTTCTAAGTCGGATACGAGCCCGGCATGATAGATATCTCGACCGTCGTTGTCGGCTCCACGCAGATTGAGACGCAGCGAGGAGAGTCCGAGAGACCGAGCCCACTGCGCGGCGCGCACCATATAGCCTCTGCCAGCATTTCCGCCAATACCGTGCACAAAGATAACCAACCGGTCCGAGCCTGCAACCTCATCCAAGCCCCCCGTGAGACGCAGACGACCAATGTCGGGATCCTCAAGCTCGGTGCTCCACGAGACTCCGCGACTGCGGGGCGGGGCTATGCCATCACGCAAATGGGGCAAGATTGTCCACAAGTGTCCGCGCATGAACTCCCCTAAAAGACCTGTGCCACGCCTGCGCTGATGCGGCCAGGGTAGCCAGCGGACTCTTCATCGAGAGGGAAGGCCCAGTCAAATCGAAACACAATTGGCTGAAGCTGTGGCAAGAGAGCACGCAACCCGAACCCAACGCTGTGCTTCATGTTGAGTTCCTCCATGCGATCGGCCGTATGCCCCATGTCCCAGAATAGGAGTGCGCCAGCTCGTGCAAAGAGAATCCGCAGTGGCATGGAGCGTATCTCAAGATTGCTTAGGAACTGCTTCTGTCCGCTGAACTCACGTATGAGGTAGCCACGCAGCCCATTGTCGCCACCGAGAACGAAGCGACCGTTGCCGCGCTCGCGAAACCGGATGCCCAAATCCGCTTTGCCAACAATGCGAAATGCACCGGCTATGCGCGGTGTTGCAAGCTTGAGAGATGTTCGTGAGAAGTTGTCGATGAAGTCACCCGATTCGAGGCGGCTACTGGCCTCGATAGCACCACGAAAATAACCGTCGCCTCCAATATCAAGCACGTATGCAGCGGATGCGTTGGGTTGGTAGAAGGTGGTTTCGGAACCTATGGGCTTAAGCGAGAGCGAGACTCCAACATTGATCTCGGGGCCTAGGCGAACGTCCTCGGCAAGGTCGAAACTACTGAGGTTTCGATAGACGACGTAGTTGGGCGTGAAGAGCTTGTGGTGAACGAATATGGCGGAGACTCTCTCTGAACGGGGAAAGACCTGGGCAGCAAAGGCCTCCCGCTGCGCCTGGGTAGCTTCAAAGTCGTCCAGAAAACTTGGCCGATAAACGGATAGGTTGTGTCCAAACGTCAGAGTTCGCTTGGTGTCTCGGCCAAACGATCGTCTGACACGACTTGTGACCTCCAGTCTGCGAGCCTCGAAGATGCGCGGTAGTGCCTCAACCTCGGGAGTGTTCTCGAGATCCACTGTTTCGATCGCAGATCCAAGAAACGAGCGCGAGACGAAGTTGGCGTGAGTCATCTTGATGTCGCCGCCCCATTTCTGGCGGAGCGACCAGAGCGGATAGAAAAGACTGGTACCACTCGAGGTGCCCTCGAATTCGTCGGTCTCACGGGAGAAGATCGTATTGAAGCGAGTCGTGAGCTGAAGGCGGGTCCCTCCAAGAGCCTTGTCGATGTATTGGGGCCCCAGCGTGTAGCTGCCCTGATTCATATAGAAGACGAAGGCGCCGTGCTTGCGCAGGCCAAAGATGTTGTTCTCGGCCACTGAGAGCTGCAGCCCAATTAGATTTCCCTGTAAGTACTCGAAGGCAGAATTCAGTCGAAGGCTCCAAGTGTCGCGAGTGACCACAAGCAAGTCGATGCGATCCGCGTTCTCCGACTCCACTGGCATCACGACTACGATACTCGTGAAGAGAGGGTCCTTGAGGTCTCGCTGTGTCTCCGCGACGCGTCCTGCATCCCAGAGCTCGCCGGGCCGGAGCAGAACCTCGCGCTCAATCACGTGCTCTCTGGTCGTGGCGTGCAAGAAATTCAACAAGCTTAGGATGCCCTCTTCCCTGCCAAAGACATCGAGATTGACAACAATGATCTTGCCGAGCAGCTTGCCCTCGGGCTTGGCCTCGAGGGTGAGCCCCCTAATCTCTAGCGCGTAGCGCAAAGCACCACGCTCATAGGAGCCGAGTTTCGAGATCGAACCCGAGTCATCCTCGCTAGCGTCCTCGGCATTGGCCTCCGTGGGGGCACAGAGGCCTAGAAGGACTGCGCAGAGCGTCGCAAGACATCGACCCCTGTACGGCATCCGATGCAAGCATAGCAGGCAATCGAGT
>JAAEPE010000332.1 GCA_024222395.1 Myxococcales bacterium | reverse complement strand
TGTTGATTTGCACGGAATCCTGACCCACCCGAGGTAGGTTTTTGCATCGAATGTTGACCCACGTATAGAACACTGTCCCGCTCGGCAACGAGCGGGAGATCGGAGTGATCGACGTGGCCATACTGAGCATCATTCGACGCTGGCATCTTCGCGACCAGATCCCGCTGCGCGAGATCGCCAGACGCCTGGGCATCTCCAGGAACACGGTCAGGCGCTATCTGCGCGCTGACACCACGGCACCGGCCTATCCTGCACGGCAGAGTCCGAGCAAGCTCGACGGCCATGCCGCCAAGCTCTCCGCTTGGCTCAAGACCGAGGCCAACAAGCCACGCAAGCAACGGCGCACACTCAAGCAGATCCACACTGATCTGTGTGCCTTGGGCTTCACCGGCTCCTACGATCGCGTTGCCGCATTCGCTCGCCGCTGGCGCCAGGAGCAACAGGAGCAAGCCCGCACGTCGGGGCGAGGCACCTTTATCCCACTGCGCTTCGCAGAGGGTGAGGCCTTCCAGTTCGACTGGAGCGAGGACTGGGCGGTCATCGCCGGCGAGCGCACCAAGCTGCAAGTGGCTCAGTTCAAGCTCAGCCACAGCCGCGCATTCTTCCTGCGCGCGTATCTGCTGCAGACCCACGAGATGCTGTTCGATGCCCATCACCACGCCTTTGTGGCCTGGGGCGGTATCCCGCGTCGCGGCATCTACGACAACATGAAGACCGCCGTGGATCGCGTGCGCCTGGGCAAGTTGCGTGACGTCAACTTGCGCTTCAGCACCATGGTCAGCCACTACCTGTTCGACGCCGAGTTCTGTAACCCGGCCTCGGGCTGGGAGAAGGGGCAGATAGAGAAGAACGTGCAGGACAGCCGTCACCGCATCTGGCAACGCATCCCTGCATTCGGCTCTCTGGCGGCACTTAATGACTGGCTGGCCGACCAGTGCGTACGGCTGTGGCAGCAGACCCGCCATCCTGAGCTGGACATGACCCTCTGGGAGGCCTGGTCGCTGGAGCGGCCACACCTGATGCCCGTGGGGCAGCCGTTCGATGGCTTTGTGGAGCACACCAAGCGCGTCTCACCAACCTGCCTGGTGACCTTCGAGCGCAACCGCTACAGCGTACCGGCGTCGTTTGCCAACCGGCCCATCAGTCTGCGCGTCTATGCCAATCGGCTCGTGTTCGTGGCCGAAGGCCAGGTGATTGCCGAGCACGTGCGGCACATCGACCGTAGCCATCTTCCGGGGCGCACAATCTATGACTGGCACCACTACCTCGCGGTGCTGCAGCGTAAGCCCGGTGCGCTGCGTAACGGCGCACCGTTCGCCGAACTGCCAGAGGGCTTCCGACGCCTGCAATCCACACTGCTCAAACGCCCTGGTGGCGATCGCGAGATGGTCGAGATCCTGGCGCTGGTGCTGTTGCACGACGAACAGGCCGTGCTCACTGCGGTGGAGCTCGCACTGGAGGCGGGTGCCCCGTCCAAGCAAACCATCCTGAACATCCTCAGCCGCCTCCTGGAAGGCGAGCCCGTGGCACCGATCACCTCACCACAGGCACTGGCGCTGCACGTCGAACCGCAGGCCAACGTCGGCCGCTACGACAGCTTGCGAGATCGGGAGGTGCATCATGCAGCATGAAGTCATGTTGGAGATGCTCAAGTCGTTGAAGCTGCACGGCATGGCACAAGCGCTGGGCGACCTGGCGGCGCAGGACTCGCCGGCCTACCAGTCGGCCGTGGCCATCCTGTCGCGTCTGCTCAAGGCCGAGCTCACCGAGCGCGAGGTGCGCTCGCTGGCCTATCAGATGAAGGTGGCGCGCTTCCCAGCCTACCGAGACCTGACCGGCTTCGACTTCAGTTGCAGCGAGGCCAACGAAGCACTGGTGCGGCAGCTTCACCGCTGCGAGTTCCTCGAGTCGGCGCACAACATCGTGCTGGTCGGCGGCCCAGGTACGGGCAAGACCCATCTCGGCACCGCCATCGGCGTGCAGGCCGTGGAGCACCATCACCGTCGAGTGCGCTTCTTCTCGACCGTGGAGCTCGTCAACGCGTTGGAACTGGAGAAGGTCTCAGGCAAGCCGGGACACCTGGCCACGCGACTCATGTATGCCGACCTGGTGATCCTCGATGAGCTGGGCTATCTGCCGTTCAGCCAGACCGGCGGCGCATTGCTGTTCCACCTGATCAGCAAGCTCTACGAGCGCACCAGCCTCGTCATCACCACCAACCTGAGCTTCGGCGAATGGTCCAGCGTCTTCGGGGACGCCAAGATGACCACCGCGCTATTGGATCGCCTCACGCACCACTGCCACATTGTTGAAACCGGCAACGATAGCTATCGTTTCAAGCACAGCACCACCCAGCCCAAGAAGGAGAAACGCACCGCCAAACAACCCGCACAAAGCGACACCTAACAGCCTTTGGGGTGGGTCAGTTTTCGATGCAAATCCTGGGTCAGGATTCGGTGCAAATCAACACATACCCGCAAAACGCTGCAGTGTGGTGCACTCGCGAGCCGTTATCGCTGCCACGCTCGCCACAAATTTGCCACACGCATAGTGCAAAAAAATGCTTCAGAATGCAAAACAACGCACTACATCGCAAGACGTAGTGCGTTGTTTTTAAAGGAATTTTTGGTGGACCGAAGGAGGATCGAACTCCCGACCTCCGCATTGCGAACGCGGCGCTCTCCCAGCTGAGCTATCGGCCCGTGGAAAATAAGTCTACCCGAAGTCCCGGCGCGCCTTCAATCGCGGGTCAACCCGCCCCTGCTTCCATGCCGGGGTTGTCCGCCATGCCGACAATGCGCGGTGTATTCAGCGGCCGCGCGGTCACTTCGCGCTGGTCGCGCAGCCAGTCGGCCAGCACGTCCCACACGGGGCGGCCTCCGGCCTTGCGTGCTTCGGGCGACACCGCAGCCCAGCCGGCCACCTTGTAGCGGCGATGATCAGCATCAGAAACGCGTGCGAGCGGGCCACTGCGTCGTCGTATCCGGCCTTGGCCTGCTCGGACTGACTGCGATCCAAGGCATCTGAGGCGGCGGTCATTGCCACCGACAGT
>JAAEPE010000331.1 GCA_024222395.1 Myxococcales bacterium | reverse complement strand
GACCAGCTACCCATACCGGTTGATGAGGATGCAGATAAGAAACTGGATCCAATGGATCACTGCGATAACTCTAACCCCTGTGAAGTCGCTGTGCTCTAAGCCCTCAGCCCCCACTTTCAGGATCTGCACCCGGCTGAAACTGACCTTCAGAAAAAGCTACGGCTTTAGAACCCTCAAAGCTACCGAAATCGCCCTCTACCACACCATGGGGCAGCTACCGGAGAAGCCGATGACCCACAGATTCTGCTGAGGAGCCAAACTATCTAATTCAGCTGTTTACAGGGGCTACGGGATAGAACTCGATTGCCCTGCTCTTCCCGCATCTATGGCGAGAGGAGGAATGGAAAGGCAAATGACATCGTAGCTCCGCTGAACGGGGGGAACTTTGCCTTCTTCACAGCCTTCACCACACAGGCGCCGGTCTTGCTGCCGGAGTGGGCACCACTGGCACTTGCCTTGGTGACCTTGCCATCGGGTCCGACCGAGTACTTGATCTTGACCATTCCCGAGAACTCCTCAACCTTGTAACAGGCCTTTGCGGCGGGAGTAATCCTCTTCATTGCCTTGGCAACATCGCTGCGACCAAGTTTCGTCAGAGATGGACCAGTGTCTTCCTTCTTCGCGATTGGCTTGTTGACTCCGCCCGTCACGCTCGAGAGAACGTCATCGAGAGAGGCGCTGGAATCCAGCTTCTTCTCGGCCTTCTTGGGCTCGACCTTCTTGGAGGTGGCTGCCTTAGAAGTGGCGGCAGCGGCGACCTTGGTCTTGGATTTGTCGCCTTCTTGGCTCTCAGCCTTAGCCTTAGCCTTGGATGTCACGGACTTCTTCTCCGAAGTCTTCTCAGTAGTCGTGGCGACAACCTTCTCCTTGACGAGTTCATCTCCGGAATCGCCGTCGACCGCGGTAACACTGGGTTCGCCGCTATCAGTCTCGCCGTCATCCGTCTCGTCCAGATCGTCTTCGACTACGGCAGGATGGGCTGGTGCCTCGAGGTCCGGCGTGGGATCGATATCGCTAGGCGCTGCGGCAGAGGCGGCCACTGGCTTGGCAGTTGACTCGGCAACCTTCTTGTCCTCCTTCCCCCCCAAGAGGAAGAATGTACCGGCAGCTGCAACAGCGGCTAGTGCTAGCCCCACGTAGAGGCCCTTTCCTGAGGAGGACTTGCTCTCGCCAAGCTCAGCTGCCGGCGTGACGGCGGATGCTGAGGACACAGCGTCCAACGTTGCCGAGGTCGAAGCTGCTGCGTTTGCCGGCCCCGAGACTTCGGCGATAGAAACCGCTTGCTCCTTGCTGGGATCAGGAAGCACGACTGCCTCGAGCGCTGCGGTGGATTGAAGCAGGGAATCCTGCGCATCCATCTGGGAGCTCAGGCGCTGGGAGCGACGCTTCTTGGCCGATGAGGCCATCGCCTGGAGGTCGTGAAGGCCTGAGGTTTCGTCTTTGCTACTACTGTCTTTGGAAAATGGCATAATCGACTCTGAGCCTGATTTCGGCTGATTTTGCGTACCTTGCATTACATCGTCCTCTGTTGCGAGGGCCGACCTTACATGAAAACGCCTCACCAACACATCACGAAATTGCGTCACGGGCAGATTTGCCATGAGATAGCGCTGCAGGCACTAGAAACCAGGTGATTTAAATTCATTGGCACTTTCCCTGAGGGAAAACGCCCACAAAGCCCTGTAGGGGATTTGTTCCAAATCCCCCTTCCCGGCAGAGCTCACCGTAACCGGCGCCCCGCCCTACTCCCCCAGCAGCTTCTTCTCATCGCCCATCTTCGCCTTGAGCTGATCCAAGGGATCCTCTTCGCCGGGAACAACACCAGGATCGTTGTCCGAAGCCTTCAGCAACGCAGCCTCCAGAGCCATATTCGCCGCAGCCTCGCCATCGAGTTCCGCCGCGGCCTCTTGCGCAAAGATCTCCTCATCAATTTGGCGCTCCGCCTCCTCGAGCTTGTCAAAGAGCTCGTCACTCTGCCCAAGGACATCCGTCCCTCCAGAGCGAGCAGCTGCAATTTGGGTCGCCAGTGAGCCCTTCTTGAGTTTGAGCATACGCAGCTTGGCGTCGAGCTTCTTTCGAGAGTTGTTGAGTTCGGAGGCGTAGCTGGCTGCTTCCGATTGATCCCGTCGAATCTTGGCAAACTCGTGTTCGCACTGTCGCTTGCGTTGCAGACACTCCTTTGCAGTGTCGTCCTCGCCCTGTTTGACGGCGATCATGGCCCGTTTCTCCCAGGCCTCTGCCCGCTTCTTCTGCTCCGCCGCGCTATTCTCCATGAGCTTGGCGTCCGTCTTGTACCGAATGAGATCCTTCATCGCGTGGCGATACTGGGTCTCCATATCGAGGATGATGATGTCGATTTCTTTAGCAGGGTCAATCGCTCGATCTAGTGCCGCGTTGGCTTTTGAGCTGACAGTGCTGCGCATCTTCTTAAGGATTCCCATGTCTCGTCAGTGATCATAGTGCAACCGGAGGTGCGTCGCCTGTGGTTTCACAGTCCTTGCGTGTCTCTCTCAGACAGACAAACTCGAAACTTCATGAGGGAATTGCCCCGGTCTGCACAGCCCACGTGCAGAATTTTCCGATATCCGGCAACACCTATCTGGCTGGAATCAGCTAGCCTGCCTTGGGCACACCATTCGCGGAGTATTGGTGCATGCAGCTTTGCCGCGTCCCCCTGATACTCGCCTTCATGGCTTTCGCAGCCTGCGTGGGAACTCTTGATACTGGTGGTAATGGTCTCGACTCCGAGGACGGCAGCGGAATGCGCTCAGGGAGCGGCAGTAGCCCCCTGCAGCCGACGCTGGCGTGGCCGTGACCAACTACGAAATGACCCTCGGTCCGAATCTTGGCGAGATTGAATTGGGTGAGCAAATGCGCTTTACAGCCGAGATCTGCTCCGAAAACTTTGCGGGGGGGGGCGGTCACTTTGGACTTGGTTGGTGCACTCGAGGGCTGCGACGTCGTCTACACCCCAGCTCAAACCGTCAATCTCGAGGAGAACGAGGTCACCAGCGTGATCGTGAGCGTGGCTGTGCCTACCAACGCTCAGCCAGGCACGGGCGCACTAACCCTCACGCTCAGCGGAGCCCTGGCAACCCGGGCTGGCAATGCTCAAATGAACGTAGCCAATCAGGTGACCTTCGACATCGCCGCAGGCGCAGGCGATCATGGCTTCGCAGGGGCACTTGTCGTTAGGCAAGGTACGAGATTGGTGTTCTCGAACAGCGACTCCATAGCGCACCGCATTCACAGTGACCCACACGGCGGCGATTTCGGACCGGGCCAGACCTACTCGTACGAAGCGAAATCCGGCACGAAGGAAGCGTATTGCCATAACCATTCAGAAGGCTCAGGCACAAGTCTGCCTACGAACGAAAGAAGCCCAGGGCTTCACAGCCTTGGGCTTTTCGTATCAGAAGTGTTCCAAGTCTCGAACAACCGAGATGGGAACGCCCGTCTAGGCTAGCGCTTCGCTGCGTTGTTCGCAGTGCTTGCGAAGCTCATCGAGTCGATGACCTTGGTCTCCGCTCGCGTCAATGCCTGCGGCCTCTGCCAGTGCGACGAAGTTCTTCAGCGTCTCGTTGGTCTCAACGTGGCGCGCCTTGACCGATGTATGCATCGCAGAGAACTTCAGGTAGAAGTTCTGCAACATGTCACCCTTGCGAAGAGGCCAAACCGTATCCAATCGTCCGTCTCGCATCTTGTCGAGGTAGCGCGTCACCTTGAAGAGCGGCCCCGCAACCTTGTGCGTCATGACTACGAGCAGCAGTGAGAGCAGGACGATAAGGCCTACGCCCGAGGCCACCATGGTGAAAATCAAATTCTGATCCTCACTCTTTAGAGAGCGAATCACTTCATCCGCCATGTCAGGCGCATCGGCGAGCTGCTCTCGAATGATGTTTGTCGCTACATCCGCTTGTTGCCAGATTAGAAAACCCAGCATGCCGCAGATAAGGGCAGAGAGAGTCGTCACGAAGATGACATAGCGAAGCTGGAGCTTCTTATCGATCAGATAATTGCTGATTTTGCGATTATGCTTCTTTTTGGACAATGGACTCCTCCTTCTCTTTCAGTAGCCGCTCAAGCTCTTTGATCGATTCGGCCATCTCATCGCTCGAATCGGCCAGCCCCGCGTCCTTGGCGAGCTTTATTGCGTCTTTGAGACGGTCACGATCTTGCTCTTGCATTGTCGTAACGCCTGCATGAGCGTCCTTGAAGTGGTCGTAGAACTCGACCAGCTGGTCACCTTTTCGGAGATTATAGACTGTATCGTAGGTATTGTTCTCAAGCTTCTTGAGATAGAGCCCCACCTTGAAGAGCGGACCAGAAACTCTGTGCGTAGTCCTTATGCCGTAGACAGCGAGCCCCAGGAGTAGGACAACTCCTGAAATGAGCATGACGATGGTGATGAGAGAATTTCGCCCCTCTACGCTCTCCTTGCGAGCAACCACGTCAGCCAGGCACACTTTTCGGGCCGTCTTCGATGCCAGAATCTCCTCAGAAGTAGCAGGGCGTTCTTGAATCTCTCCTACCACGACGACTTCCGTATCGACTATCGACATCTCGCTATCGTCGAGATCGGCTTTCATTGCCGGGCGTTCTCTGCGTTCAGATCCTTCTCTGTCCTCTTCATCGGCCAGTGGTGGTGGCTCGCCCTCTATCGGCTCTTGGGCAGTGATGGGATCGCTATCCCCTCCAGATTCGGTCTCCGCCGCCTCATTTCCTGGGGCCTCATTGCCTTCTTCCGCAGGGGCTTGCTCATCGAGCAAGTCAACAACGTCTTCACCATCCGAGTCCACATCCGGCGCCTGAGCCCCTTGGGCCACCGCGCTTAACACATCTGGGCAGCGAATCTCATCGATTTGATTTAGTGCAACCTCGGTCGCAGTCGTCGCCTTTTGCGAAACCCACCGCCCGAGGGGTGCCATGAGCCCCGCGGCGACCGCGAGTATCGTTAGTGTGAAGCGAAGTTGATAGCTGGGATCAAGAAGATAGTTCTTCCAGCTTCGCTTGTATCCTCTGTTATTCGCCATAGGGTCCGCCTAGGGTCTCGACTTTATGGTTGGGATGATTTTGCGAGCGACGAGGTCTTCCATGACCGCCGCCACACAGTCCTCTTTTGCGTACTGCACTTCTTTTGCCGATGAGCTCGAGCGCACCTGCGCCCCGCCTTTCAAGAATCCAAACATGCTCTTCTCAGGGTAGGAGGCGATAAGCATCGAAACCTTGCAGCTGACAGTTGTAGAGCTACCCAAGGGAGCCGCTGTGAGTTCGTTGATGGTTCCGTCCACGTGAAAGGCCTTAACTTTGTTCTGAGAAATCTGCTTCTTCGAGGGATCTTTGCCGCCCGGCCAATCAATTATCATCGAAGATGCCTTCTTCTTGAAAGTTTTCAGCACTGTCTTGCGCATATGTTTGCGGATCTTCGTCGCATCTTCGGTTTTCGCGCTCATCAGGCCGATGTTTACGTAAATGCCCCCGGCGCTCACCGTGGTCGGCCCCCCGATATTGCCTAGCACATCGAACGCTTTCTGTGCCTGCTTGCGCACGAAGGAGTTCGAATCGCTCGTGGCCGTCTTCTTGAGTTCCTGCAGAACACGAGCTCGCATCTTTGCGCTGGTCGTCGAATTGACAGTCTTGCCGAGGGCAGCGGCAGCCACTCCTCGAACTGTCTTGTCAGCGTCTTTGAGAGCTTTGACGAAGGGCCAAACAGCTCGCTGATCGCGTAGCTTCGAGAGCGAAAGCGCGGCAGAAATCCTAACCTTGTAGTCACTATTCGTGGAGAGCCGCTCAATGAGGCTCTCCACATTGTCGGCAGACGCAGTGCCCCCGAGAAGCAACGTGAGAAAGAGTAGTGGTCCTAGAAATAGTTTGAATGTGGATGACAACGGCATTTGCCTTCCCCCCGGAAGATGCAGCCTAGGCCTTTGGAGCCCAGATCGCACAACTTGTGAAACGTAGCCCAGCGGGTGCATGGACATTCTGTTCGACGTGACACGCAGCATTATGTTCAGCCCAAAAGTCCAAGCAGATCACAAGAATACTTGGTTTCTTCAATCGGAGGCAAGGTAGCGAGCTGCTAGCTCAACGTAATGAGACGAACTCGTGGAAATCCAGAGTAATTCTTCTTCTGTCAGTTTCCTGCTGACCTTGGCGGGGGATCCCAGGGCGAGGTGCCCTTCGGGTATTTCAGTACCAGGAGTAACTAGCGCACCCGCCCCTACTACGCAGTTCTTTCCAATCTTTGCCCGATCCATGATTATGGCGCCCATTCCAATCAGGCATTGGTCGCCTACTGTGCATCCATGGAGCACGACGGAATGACCTATGGTCACGCGGTCGCCCACGATGGTGGGGTGCTGCCCCGAAGTCACGTGCACCACGGTGTTGTCTTGGACGGAGACTTCTTTGCCAATACGAATGTGGTGAACATCGCCACGCAATACTACTCCATACCACACCGACGATCTCGCCCCGACTTTCACATCGCCAACGAGCACGGCGGTTTCTGCAACGAAGACTTCTTTGCCTACCCAGGGGGTCTTGTTATCAAACGTTCGAATTACGGGCATGCGGGTTCTTCACTCGATTGCTGGGGTCTTCTTTTTGCGAGAGTAGATCAGGATGCTGGCGACGCTAGCAAAGCAGGCCCCTGTGCCATCTGCCAATACGTCGAAAATCGAGCTATCTCTGCCGCGCACAGTGCTCTGATAGGCCTCGTCAAGCACGCCAAAGATAGAGCAGAAGACTACGGTGGCTACAAAGGCCACAAGCAAGCGAGTTCCTCGCAGCACGAATACTCGCAAAACCAATGCCGCGAAGATTGCATACTCAGTTGCGTGGATGAGCTTGTCTAGCCTCCAGAGCTTCTGCGACTTTGGCATCTGGTTCGCGGGAATGGATGAGACCGCTAGAATTGCGATGGCCAAGCCGAGTGCCAGTACCAGAGCACCCCGGGACGAATGCCAGAAATCCGAATTACGCATCGGGGCGCAGACGTGGTGAAGGGAGCAGCAGGGACATCACAGAGAACTACAGTGACCGCTCTCGCAATGCGCGTTTCGCCAAGAGCAGAGCGCTATCCATGTTGAGGTCGTTGCCGTTATCAGCGTAGCGGACAAGGCCGTCCCGTCCAATCACGACAATCGTCGGAACGATGCCATCGACGTGATACGACTGATGCACCCGACCCTGTTGGTCGTGCAGAATTGGAATGGGCATAGAGTGACTACTTAGGTAGCGCTTGGTCTGACTCTCGTGTTCTGCTGTGATGATGAGCACTTCGACGTCGCCAAGGTTCTCAGCCTGCAGGTTGGCCAGGGGCTCGATCGTCTCACGACAGACCTTGCACCAGTTCGACCAGAACTCAACAACCACGACTTTGCCGAGAAGTTTGGACGAGTCCCCTGTAGCTCTGCCGTGAATGATATCTAAGGAAAACGCTGGTGCAACCTTGTCCACAAGGCGCCGTCGCAGTAGCTCGTCGGGTTTGAGAAACTGCGTGAGTTCGGCAGTGGTCTTCATTGGTCGCCCCCGGCGCCGCAGTTGCACGACGACATCATCGCCGATGGAGTGCTTCCCAACGGCTGCAAGCAATGCGTCTATTGTGGGTGTGGCAATACCGCCGACGACTTGCACGACGTCGCCGACGAGGATCCCTGCGAGATCAGCGGGCGAGTCGGGAATGACCTCTTCGATTCGCACCCCTTGGGGAGCAGCAGCAAAAGCCACACCCAGCCACGGCTTGGCTGGGGCTATCGCACTTGCATTCGGCCGGGCCTCAGCCGACCTCACAGGATGCGAGCCGGTCGCCACAAGTAGTAAGAGAGCCAGAAGGAGGCGCGCGATCACTGGCTTAGGATAGCAAGCTCGCCAAGGTGGGCAAGCCTCTTCGACCTGCACATACGTGTAGGTAAAAGTAAGTTTTTTGCCTTCATGTCACCACACCAGGTAGAATTCCTTTTGATGATTGGGCACAACACAACAGAACAGCGCATCTTTGTGCGCTTCGATAAGGCTTTCCAAGTATCTGTTTACAGTGAGCTATTCGGAGAATTGCTGGCAGTAGCCCGCAATATCAGCTCGGGTGGCATCGGCCTAGAGATGCACGATCCACTGCCGATGGGGTCGATCGTGACGATCCGATTCCAACTTCCAGGCGATAACACCACCCTTTCTGTCAGGGCTGAGGTGAAACATCAGTACTGCTTTAACTACAATGTGGGAGACCAGGCAGCCTCGACCCGTGGAATAGGTCTCCGCTTCTTGGAGTTCTTGGAAGACAGTGAAGAGCACTTGCAGCAATCGTTTACGCGCCGTCGCAATATTCATTAGTTGCCTGATAGGCGGCTTGGTCATTGGCACTGATGCCATGGCTAATGAGCCGCAGATTCCAGCGAAACCAATGAAGGGAGATGTGGATGCTACCGCCTCTGCTCTCCTCTTGCAGGTTGCCAAATCCAAAGCCGCAGAACAGCGCATCAGTCTTAGCGCTGATCTCGCCGCGCTGAGGCCAACCCCCGTTGCTGCACTCAAGAAGTACCTTGGCCGCACGCGGTCCTCTAGCATCGCAGCAAGGCGCGCAATTCTTCTCGCCAGTGGTGCAGAAGTGCCGGACGACTCGGGCCGCTTCAAGACTCCGAAGAGGCAGACAGCCAAAGAGAAGAAACGCAAGGATACGTTTGATTGGCTCCCGGCCATCGCGAAGCGACCTACTCGTGCCGGTCTTGGCGAAGCAATCGGAGACGTAGCCGCGATCCGCGCCTTGGCCGCTTCGACCAATCCCGAAGCGGCCACCGTCCTATTGGACTTCTCGTTCTCAGACGAGGGGCTCATCTATCGCGACGAGTGCGGCCGGTACCTGCGCAAGATGTCGCCCTACTCTCTCCCTGCCCTCATCCACGGTTCGCAGAATCCCAAAGACCGATCGATGAGTCGCTACTCTCGATACCAGCTTGAACGGCTCGACAGACAAGACGCGCACAAGGCCATCGCCTCGGCGCTGACTGAAGAGCTAAAGATCGCCATCATCACGGCTTTTGCCGACTCACAGTATCGCGAAGCGGTCTTTGCGGTGCTCGACAATGTCGATCACGTTGCTCCTCGCGTCCGAGCTGCAACTCGCGCGGCCTGGACAGAATTTATCTCAGGCAAAGAGCCTCCGAAGCCTCCTGAGCGCGAATTGGAACTCCCCAATGGCAAGAAGAGCGATGACGTTGAGCCCCTTTGGCTCGATCACCGGGCTCTAGCGAAGACAGCCATTCGCGCTCGACTCAAGGAATTGACCGGAGAGAAGATGCCAAAGGCTGCCTCCCTCGAGGCTCTCACAGAGAAGCTATTCTCGTTCTACGACGATCGCCGTTCCAAGGCGACGAATACGGATTTCGAAGCAGGACTTACCCTCGCCACCGCGGGCAAGAGCGATAAGGCCATCGCAATTTTTGACCGCATTCTCGCCCAGTACCCAACATTTTCACGGCGCAGCGAAATGCTACCTGCGTACATGTCCGTCGCAAAGAAGCTCGAATCCGGGAAGAACTGGAAGTCCGCTGCCGTCGCCTATGGCAAGGCAAGTGCCATCGCCCCGGATGACAAAGCTGCCAGGGACGCTCTCCAGAAGCATCACCTCGCCCGCGCCAGTGCGGCGAGAGCAGCCGGCGAAGATAACTCCGATCAGATCGCCATGGCCGAAGAAGTACATACTCAAGATCCAAAGAAGGAGCCGAGCAAGAAGCTCACTCTCTTTGGCGGACTTGCGGCACTCGCGGCCTCTTTCATATTGCTCCTACTCGGCCTAGCGCTTCGCAGGCGACAGGACCGAGGTCGATAGGAGATGTTCCTAGTCATCGAAGGCATCGACGGCGCGGGCACGACCACCCAGACCCAGCGACTTGCTGAGGCACTGGAAGACCGAGGCACCCCAACCCACCGTACGAGAGAACCTAGCGACGGTCCGATAGGAAAGCTACTGCGACAAATACTAGCCGGCGAGCATGCCCCAACAGATGCCACGACCTTGGGGCTTCTCTTCGCGGCCGACCGCGCCGACCATCTCCAGCGAGAGATCGAGCCAGCGCTGGCTGCCGGCAAGGTAGTACTCTCCGATCGCTACTATCACTCCTCGCTTGCCTATCAGGGCAGCGAGGAAGACCGCAGTTGGATTGCTGTTCTCAACCAGCGCGCCAACGTGCCCGACTGCACCTTCTTTCTCGAGGTTGATCCAAAGGTCGCCGCCCAGCGCAGAGATGACGACGATCGAGACGAAGAACTCTTCGACAAGATGGAGACGCAATTGCGCGTAGCCGAGGGCTATCGCCAGGTTGTCGATGAACGGGAATCCTCAGAGCGAATCGAGCGAATCGATGGTCACCAAAGTCTCGATACAATTCACGAAACGCTGCTTGGGCGCACCGAAGAGCTCCTCGCAGAACGAGCCACACGATGAAGCAAATTTGCTACCTCCCCCTAGTATCGTGTCTCCTCATGGGATGTGCGCCGCGAGTGCATCGGAGCAACAAGCCTTTTGTTTTCGAAGAGGACACAAAGAGTATCGCGGGGCCGCCGATTGAAACCGTAGAGATCCCAAGAATACGCACCGGAAGCATCGCCCGCGCTAAGTTTGATGAGACTCTCGACGCAGGTGTTGGTGCCTTTCTGGGAGGTCTCGATATCGCTGCTCACGTGCAGGGGGGCAATTTCGCCGGATGGCAAATCGAGAGCTTCGACAATCCCTGGGTGGACCTCGTGCCCGGCGACATCGTCAAGTCGGTCAATGGTGCGCGTATCGAGACACCCGCTCAGGTGCAAGCTCTGTGGCTAAGACTCAAGGGAACCGAGCAGATCCTGGTCTCGGTGATGCGCGGAGAAGCGGCTTTCGAGCTTCGATTCACCGTCCAGGGTACTGTCAGCCCCGAGGGCACGTGATAATCTCTCATGCATGGTTGCGTACGAAGATCTCGTTGTTGCACTCACCAATTGGCGAATGAATCAGGGCCTGCCCACCGGGGCTGACGCCTTCGCTGCCTTTGAAACCGGCAGCGTGGATCTTGCCCTCCCGGTTGCCGATCCAGTTGACGTCACCACCGGAGAGGTGCTCGCGATCGATGGTGAAGGAATCATCGAAGAAGTCGCGGAGGGTGCCATTGAAGAGGATGCAGCGGGCATCGAGCAAGCCGCTCTTGTCTCAGAGACCGAGAGCGAGGCCCCCTTCGAAGCGGCCTCCGACGAGATCTTGGAAGAGGCAGAAGCCTCCTACGAAGGGGAGCACGAACTCGGCTATGGCGACGAAACGGCCTACGGCGATACGCCACAAATGGCAGACCTCACCAAGCTCCAGGAGCCTTTGGCCCCAACGAATGAGAGTGAAACCGACGAAGTCTCGGCTGATGCCGACGCGGTAGATAGTACCTACGAGTTCGCCGATCAAGACCAACCACAGCAGGAGACCATCGACGCGGAAGATGTACGATTCGAAGAAGTTGATGTCTTGGCAGCAGAAGAAGAAATAGACGCAGCCTCCGACGAGATTCCTGTCGACGATATGCCTGTGGAGGAACTCGCAGCCGACGATCTCCTAGTAGAAGAAGAGATTGCCTCCGATGACATGGATGTGCAGGTTTTCGAAGAGGAAGCACTGCCTCTTGAAGAAGTAGGTGCCGAAGAAGTGAACGCTGATGACTTCGACGCAGTTGCCGACGACAATTTCGACGACGAGGCGCCTACTAAGTTTGGTAACGACAACGAGTCGACTATCACGAGCATCGGCGTCGACGAAATCGTCCCCCCTAGAAAAGGCTAGGCTCGTGAGAGGCTACGTCCTGGGCCCCGACGGCTTCGCACCTCGCGAGGTTTCCCCCACAGGCATGCTGCCCGAAGAAGTTCGGGTCGCTGTGCAGCACGTGTGTCTCGAACCACAGGATTTTTCTGATGTGAGTGATGGCGTCTGCCCGGGCGGCGGCCTTGTTGGCAAAGTAGTTGAGTGCGGTGCAGCAGCAAGCGCGTTGCACGGTGCACGCGTACTCGTTCCCCAGGTGGTCGCCTGTGGCGAATGCGATACCTGCAGGCGAGGGGCTGCGACGGTGTGTCCCGAACGAAGTGTGCTCGGTCGTGATCGGCACGGCGGTTGTGCCGAGGTAGTCGTCTGCGCCGCGCGCTGGCTCACTCGCTGTGACGAGCAACTTGATCTCGATGGGCCCCTCGCGGCTCTCGTTGCGGGGCCAGCTTTGCGTGCTTACGCACTCTTCTGTCGGGTCGGGCTGTCCGCAGGCGACGTCGCGATCATACTGGGAGGCGGGGCCACCGCTGAGATTCTTGCAATGCTCGCTAGCAGCCGGGGTGCAAGAGTCGCTCGCTGTGGACACGATGACGAGAAACCGTCGACTGACTACATTCGGAGCCAATTGTCTGAGCTGGGAGCACTCGACAAGCCGCAGAAGCTCTTCGTCTTGGGCAATGAGAGTGATTTCACCCTGGCTACCGAGCTCGCACACCCCGCCAGTATCTTGATTGAAGCAACCGGTAAGGGAAATGCGGATCTAGCCGCGCTGCATAGGCGAGAGCTATCGCTACTGTCTCTTGCCTATCCACACCCGGATTTGCTCCCCGAAACCGTGGCACTGGTAGCTAAGGGTGAGCTGGAGATAGGTGCTCTTCTTAGTGCGACGACGCTTGGGGCGAATAGCCTGGATGAGAGCCGCCGAGCGCGTCGCGACGGCAAGTGCCTGGTGCTGTCACACGCTTAACTCACCAGTCCGGTCGCACACGCCGCCCGAAGTAAGACTGGCGCACCGAAGACTGGCGCACCGAAGACTGGCGCACGCTTCGGCTACGAGAGAGCGACGACCAAGATGATGCCGATGATAATCGCGGCGGCGGCGGCCATGGCAAGCAAGATCCTATTTCGCCCCGCAGTCATCTCAGACATCAGTTCGTCTTCGGTGACTCGTGAATTAGCGGCCACCTGCTCGGAAATCGCTTTCCTCACCATGGGCGTCCCCGTTCGCAAACTTAGTCGATCCTTGTCTTGCTCGGTGATGGAGCCGTCGTCGCTGTAGCGAACATCCATCTCCATCTCATCAGCCTTGCTAGAAACGTCTGATTCGGGCTTTGCTTGGGCGGCAGCTCTGGCTGCAGCTTCGTCGAGCTCGCCCTTCTTGAACCACATGGTCTCGCGAAACTTACCTTTGTTCTTCTCGGCGGTTCTCTTGCTGGCGGCATCGGGCGTCACCGCGCCGGCTCGCTTGCCACCAACGGAGCCTTTGCTGGACGTGATAGCTACCGCTGGAGACTGAGCGGCTGGAGACTGAGCGGCTGGAGACTGAGCGGCTGGAGACTGAGCGGCTGGAGACTGAGCGGCTGGAGACTGAGCGGCTG
>JAAEPE010000330.1 GCA_024222395.1 Myxococcales bacterium | reverse complement strand
GTGCCGCAGAGGCCGGACGTATCAGCGCACTCCGCAACGCAGCGCTCATCGAGGCACATCTCCAGCAGTCTCTTGAAGAAAGTAATTCGTTCGTCGTGTTCGAACATACCTACTCAAGGGCACGAGTAGGTCACCGCAGGCAACTTTTCTGACCTATTTGTTTCTGGGAAATCCCTTACCACGCACAGCGCCGGCAGGCATAGCCAAGCTCGTCGGACGTTTCGATCTAGGGCGTGACTAGAGCTGCTCACACACTGCGGCTGGATGGCTCGGTGACGCGCCTACTTCGCTGAAGTGTGTCGCTCACCGACCTCACACGCGGCAGCGCCATAGAGCGTAGGAAGTGGGTCCAAGCCCAGGATGGATCGCAGTAGACCTGAAGGCTTGGCGAGACTCTGTAGATAGTCAACAAGATCCCATCGCCACCCTTCCATGAGGCGGTTCTGTTTCGCTTCATGAAGGTTAAAGAACTCGTCGCTTGGCATGAGACTGCTAGCAAAGCTCCTTGCTGCGTTGAGATCGCTCGAGGGGAGATAGCGTTTCGCGTCGACCTGTTCGCCCATCTCACTAGTCATTACCAATGTCGCGGGCAACATGGGCGTACCTTCCACCCCTGCCACGAGCACGTGGTACAGGTCCGTCGCTTCGTTTCCATGCTTGAGTTGTCCAAGGCTGAAGTCTGATGGAATGCTGCGGTTTCCGACTTCATCTTTGAGCGAACTGGCACTCGGCCCATCACCCCGTCCATTGGTTCCATGACATTGCCAACACTGCGCGAGGAGATAGACATTTCGCCCACGTTGTACTGAAGCCAGAGTTGCGCGCGGCTTTGCCGACGGAACAACGATCGGAGTTGGAGGATCTTGTTGCAGGAGCTTCGGCGAGAACGTCTTGATGTACTGAACCAGGTTTCCCGTTGCGGCGTGGTTCAATACTCCAGCCCAGGCCGGCATCGAGGTATGCGGCACTCCGTGGAGAATGGTCCAAGCGAGATCTTCGTCGGTCGGAATGGTGCCACGAGCAGTTGAGGCGAACTTGAAAACCCCGCGAGTGAAATCCGTTGGCGTGGGACCCTCTACGTGTCTGGCGGTGGGGCCCAAGCCGTCGCCGCGAGATCCGTGGCAAGTCGAGCAATACCGTTGGTAGATGTGCGCACCCGCAGCCACGTTGGATTGCGTGACGCGTTGCTTGTGTTGAAGAGGGCTTGTTTGGCTCGCGCAGCCATAGCCCATGCCAAGAATAAGCGTGGCAACTAGCAGAAGTTTGAGATGCATTGGATCGATCCTCGTTTGCCCAACCGGTGGCTTGCTCACTATACTCACACATCCACAGGGCCTGTTCATTTCAAACACCTGAAATCGTTAGGGTGTAGCTCTGACTATGACACCTTAGCGCCCGAGTGGCAGCCGAACCACGTTGGCTAGAGTGGTGACCTCCAGGCGGTACTTGGCAGCGATCAGTGCCCAAGCACGATCGAATCGCTCACTTTGCGCCCAGCTCCGGAG
>JAAEPE010000329.1 GCA_024222395.1 Myxococcales bacterium | reverse complement strand
CCCGTGAGAGTCTTAGCAAGCTGGGTCAGCGTGGCGTGGCGTGCCGCAATGCCCGTAATGCGGTATCGCGTCTTGGCGAGGGTGGCTTCACAGCCACGGATGCTGACGGCAGCAGCCTTGGCGGCGTCTGACCCTCGTGCAACACGGATCCCCAATAAGCCTGACTTGCCGTGCCTGACGACTCCCAGGGCCTTGAAATCCACCGACTTCTGGAACGCATCTGCCATCGTGATGGGCTGGTCCTCAGGGAACCACACGGTCTGGTACTTGTCTGCAGTGGGCTCGTCAGCACCTACGTTGCTGAGGTCGTAGGTGGCGCCGAGTTGCCCTGAACCCGCCAAGACCTTGTCAACCGCTTGAAGACTGACGCCGAAGGTGGCAGCCAGGGACCTCTTTCCGACGCCCGATCCATACCTGCCTAGGCTTTTGCAGGGTTCGAGGATGGTGACGGCTTTAAAGTTGCCGTGGAAGAGGGCCTTGAAGGTGTCCTGGAGCTGACTATCGAGCTCCTGGCGGCGAGCGTCTTTCTTGGACTCCCTGTGCTTTTGGTTTTGGCGCGCCTTGTCCTGTGGAGCGGAGTCCCCTCGGAAAGGACCCTTGGCGCGTGGACCACCGTTCACGGGGGCACCTCCCGAGAACTGGTCCTCGAAGGCCTGATGCATGGAGGGGACTGCGGCGATGGCTTCGGTTTCATGTATGGTCACCCGAATCCAGCATACGTGGTCGGCAGGATCGATGGTGGCGACGGCTACTTTTTCCGTGCAGGCGACTTCCTTGGTGCCCAGCTGGTACACGGTCACGGGGACGTGCGTGTGGACCACTTTGGGCGCCTTGGGGTGGCGCTTCAGCACGGGGACGGCGAGCTCGGTACCGACGTAGTTATCGTTTTTTGGGCCCATGACAGCAATCGCAAGCTGACCCGTGGTACGCTTACCCTGCACGAGGTGGTGTTGCAGCAGCCGTTCTCCGCTCTCGTAGTCGTGGAGGCTGATACTGGGCTTGTACGTCTTGCCGTCGTCAAGTGATGTGGGTTCGGCGAGGACTGGGACCTTCCAGAAGGCCGGGTCCAAGGCAATGAATTGGGCGTCCGCAGCCTGAAGACGTGCGGACGCAGCTGGTGGGTGTGATGTGTCACCACCAATGCGCTTAGGCTTGCTGCGCTGGTGGTGATCCAGCGTGTAGCTGATCTGGTTGGCGGCACACATGCGGATCAAGGCACTGCCGAGCTTCTTTGTGTTGGTCTTGTGCATGTCGTACGTGGCCTGAAGCTCGTCCGCGTTCAGCTCGGCAAGCCCATTGTATGCGGCCGTGGGGCGGTCGGACCCCGCTTGCTTGAAAGCTGCGATGCAGTCCTGCTTGCGTTGGAGGAGAGACCCTTCAGCAGCAGGACGTGAGCTCGGGGGCTGCTTGGAAGAGCGACGGCGCTCCGGCTTACTGGGGGCCATTGCTGCGGGCGCTCTGGTGGGGAGAGGTGACGCGAATCAGTAGGGTCCTGCTGGGACCCCTCCGGTCTCGCGAGGCCTGGGAGTCTGACTCCGAGGCGGGGCGCTTCGCGTCGTAGCTGCGGTCTGAGTGCATAGCACTCTCGAGCCGAGACTAGAGAGAGAGAGAGAGAGAGAGAGAGAGAGAGAGAGAGAAAGAGAGAGAGAGAGAGAAAAAAGAGAGAGAGACAGAGAGAGAGAGAGATCGGACAAGTAGGCGGACCAGGGTCCGTCCGCGAGGCGCACTGCGGTGCGACAACTCGCCAAGCACTATTCGCGGCGGTGCAGCCTTTAGATACGAGGGCGGGCAACAAAAAACCCCTCCCCCGGCGCAGTG
>JAAEPE010000328.1 GCA_024222395.1 Myxococcales bacterium | reverse complement strand
GGTGCTGCAGCGACGGGCCTATGGCTATCGTGATGAGGAGTTTCTCAAGCTGAAAATCGTTGCGGCATTTCTTCCGCCACTACCCAGAAATGCCAATATCAACCCACACACTTCCGCGTAGACCCCTAAAGTTTAACAATGGATGGGACGTTGCCTTCTGTCATCCTTTCGTTCGTAGTGAAAAAGAGGGTGAACCATAGCCTGCGGCTTACGCCGCGGCCAATTTGCAGAAAGAATGATGCACTACCGATTTTCTGTGCTCTGGTAGCTCGGGCCATCCCTGTCAGAGCAGATCGGGAGGCTCGTGTCGATCCGAGGAGACAACAATCGCAGCGCCGTAGGGAACGCTACAGAGCTAAGCCCTTGAAATGATCTGACTTGCGAGAACTCGACCGCCCTGTAGCAGAGACGCGGTCAATTGACTGCGTAGATGTCGACGCTCATTTCTTCGAGGCAAGCTTGCCCCTGATCAATCAGTGCATGGAGCTTCTGGGACTCTTCGTGAGACGGGGAATCATCGCGAAACTCCTGGACGAGTCGCCAGAACTCACTCCGCTGCTCGGTGGCACAGACATGTCGCTCGCAGGCGCACGCTTGCTTCTTCCAGGCTTGGAGCTCGGAGGTCGCGTCTCGGCCACATCCGAATGCCAGCAGCGAAGTGAGCAGCAGCATGCGTGTCGTTACGTTCATCAGAGTTTTAGCTATCGAGAGGCTCCGCGGAACACCGTGTCGCGCCCTGGCGCAAATTATCTCTCACAAAGCGGGACATTTGCGGGCTCGGCCCACCTGCTATCCGTCTAGAAATGGGCGGCGTACTCTAGCCGCATCCAGTGCTCTGGATTTGGCGTGCGAGTGAGCGTGGCGCTGCGATCGTCTAGGTGCATCACGAGGTCATAGCGAAACTTCAGTTGGTCGCGGCGCCGCAGGCGATAAGAGATATCGGCGTAGCTCCACCAGCTCTTTTCTAGGTAGTCGCTTGCGGTAATATCCTCGTATAGGAAGCGCGTGCGAGCACGGATCCGGAGGCGTGGATGTGGCTTGGTTGTAGCAATGCCGACAATCGAGACATCCTTGCGGTACTTGTCGGTGAACTGACTAGCCCCATCGTCCTGCAGCTCGAGCTGGCCCTGCAGATCGAACCACGTCGTCTTGCTAGGCGAGAATCGCAGGCGCCCGGTTGCCTGCATCTTTTGGCCGGCGCAAGTGAGAGGACCGTTGGGCCCGATTTCATCGTCGTCCGTGCCCTCATAACACTCATCTCGCCCTCCACGAGAGAGATCCTTGTCTTGGTAGAGCGTCCAGAGTCCCCATTGGAACTGGTCTGTTACTTCAACGTCGCCGCGCACAAATGCTTGGATGGCATTTCTCGATTCGGATGGCGTGTGCCAGTAGTCCAGCTTCGTGCGAACGCGAAATCGCTTGTCGAACTCGCCAGTGTACTGAACTCGACCGCCAATTTCATCGCGTGCCCGCAAGCCATCGTATTCGTCGGCTGCGGCGATGGGGCGAGCATGAGGGTTGGCAAAATTCTTAGCGTAGTAGCGAACCGACGTTTCGATTTCGTTCTTTTTCCATGCAGTGATTGCTCGTCCGAGGGCGCCGAGGCCACCACCTCCGGGCATACCGTCGAATGTCCGTGTTACTTCGGCAAGTACGTCGGTGTACCCGAAGCCTTTTGCGGCATCAACGCCGACCGCGCCAAAGCTCCCGCCGTATGGAAGAGATGACCATTCCTGAAAGTCGAGCTCCATGCCCTCGACGAGCCAGTCGACCTGTGATGCGTAGCCCGTGACCCCTACGTGGGATCTGCGGCCCTGGGAGTAGCTCACGTTTGCGCCGGCGATCTTCTCGGCGTACATGTCGGGTAGCGTCTGAAAGGAGAATTCGGATGCAGGCTGGAGAGGGGCTTCGCCAGTGCGAAAGACATCGGGCGCACTGCATGCCGCGTCTTCGCTCCGAGGATCGTCGCAGACTGCTGGATTGTAGAGCTCGTATTGGTAGATGGAGCGGGGCTGATAGGAGAGGAAACCGTGCATCTCCAAGAGGCCACCGCCGACCTCGACCTCTCGCAAGGAAGCTGCCACACCGGTGAGGCCATCGCGCGAACGGAAATCTGGCGTGACGTAGGTGTACGAGTCAGATGGGCAAGGCGTCGTATCCAGCTCTCCCGCAGACTCTTTGCAATCGCGGGTTAAGTCCGAACCGCGAAATACGTCGCTATCCCCGTAGAAGCCGTCGGGGTCGGTCTGGTCGGAGTTGTCGAAGGTGAGGCGCTGACCAAATCCGATGCGATACGTACCAGCGATGGCCGAGAGTGATTCGCCTTCCCACTGCACGTAGAGCTTCGGCAATTGCGCCTTGTTCTTCGGAGCCTCAGCGCTGAGCGCCTGGCGGACGGCGTCGTAGCGCACTTCGCCAATCTCAAGGCGGGTATTGAGTGCGACCATGCCTATGGAAATGTTCTGTAGGCCTTGGGCTCGGAGCTGGAGAGCGGAGGCCGGAGCGCCGGAATCCTCAACCGAATACCGCGTCTGCACGCGCATCATTCCACTGGCGGGTAGCTTGTTGTTCGCGCCGGTTCGAATGACGAGAAAGGCCGCGATTGCCGAGAGCTTATCGGCTCGGAGAATGCCCTGGTCGACCAGAGTTATCGGATCGGCGATGCGGCCGACTTCGTCGCGGTAGGCCAAGATGGCATCGACCTCGGCGTAGGTGAGGTTGGGCAGGTTGTACAGGGTCTTCCGGCTTGCCGTGTTGAGATTGACACCGCGCTGTAGCAACTCCACCAAGGTCTCGAAGGTGATGTCATCGATGATGCCTGCGACCTGCAGGTCGTAGAGGTCTTCTTCGGTACTGATGTCGACAAAGACCTCGTACTGATTACTGTGCGCGCGCTGGCTGCCAACAGTGAGGGCCAAAGAGGCGCAGAGTACGGCTACAAGGTTTCGGATATTCAGCATGGTTTGCTCTCACAGGCGCCCCAGAGCCCTCTGCCCTGTTCTTCGGCAAGACTCTCAAGGGTCTCGAATTCACTAGCTCGGTCAGCTCCGTTTGGGGGGATGTGCAGGACACAGGCAAAGCCCCTCTCAACCAGGAGCGAGTTGATCTCTCGGTCACCTATAGATACATAGGCCAAGAGGCGTTCGTAATCGTCAGTGCATTCCGTGTCGTAGACCAGTGAGATGGTTTGGCCGGCCACCAAGTCTTCGTTGAACTGCTTGGCCTCATCGGCGTAGCACTCCGCCACCTCCGAAGAGTTATGACTGATCTCGGGGGTATCCACCATGAGGTAGCGAATCTTCTCGCCTGTCTCAAGTTCGACGGTATCACCATCGAGAACTCGGCCGACAACACCCTCACTTGGGCCGCATTTCTCTGCTCTGGGCACGCAACTCGCCGCCAAGGCGAGAGTACAGCTTGCTATGAAGAGGCGTTTCACCAAGGGTCCGCAGAGAGGGGCTAGGGACAGCTGCCGTTGTCGGAGCCAGGTGTTCCAAGGTTATCGCCCGTCCCGTAAGGCACGGTGGCATCGCACACTGCATCGGTGCCGTCGATCTGCCTGGCAACGCCGGAGGTTGTATCGCCGCCGACGTAGTTCACCGAATCGAGAAGCACGTTCTCTATCGCGACGAAGATGTTGAAGTCGGCGCTAGAGGTTTGGCCGAGGCTAATGCCCGAGGCAAGTATATTCTCGGTTGGTAACCCGCCATTGACTGCGGTATCGGTCTTGCGAGCAAAGACAACGTGGGTATCGGCCTCGACGATCACGCAATCCACTGAATCGATTGTAGTGGAGACAATGAGAGCAGGAACCGATTCTTTGCCAAGTTGCAAACCGTTCAGGTCGGCGCCCGCCGCAAAGTGAACTTCGAACCACTCGCCGTTGGTATCGGAGATGACGGCGGGATTGGGCATGTACTCGGTAATGCGCACGTCTGCTGCCAGCGGGGGATTGGTGGCTCGGAGGCTATCTCCATCCATACACATGCCGCTGGTATCGCAAGGAAGGTTGGGCTCGCCCGGACTTCCCAAGTCGCCGGTGCCATAGGCAGTCTTGCCCTCGCACCAGTTGGCTTCGTCATCGTTTGCCGCAGCGCTCAGCAGTGCTGGGTCAAGTGAGGTCGACTCTCCTGTTCCGGAACTCGTCCAGGTGATGGTGTCGATAACAGCAACAGCTTCGTCGACAGTTGTGCCGACGAAGAGTGTTGCGCCTCCGTTAGAGAGACCGAAGCTGAACGTGTAGTCTGGGGCTGGCAAGCCACCATTGGCAGCGCTATCGGTGGAGCGGGCAAAGAGCAGCCGATCGTTGATTGAGACTGCAAGACAGTTCTCGTCGACGATGTTGATCTTGGGCGACGCTGGATCATTGCCTGCGACGAGGCCGTTTAAGTCGAAGTTTCCGGTTGCGGTGAGTTCGAACCACTCGCCAACCTCGTCTCCCACGCTGTCGGGGTTTGGCATGAACTCGGTGAAGACCAAGTCACCAACCTCTGGCTTGACGACATCTCGCGCGGTCCCCTTGTCGAGGCATGTTGTTTGCTCCAAGATGCTGCAGGGCTCGTTGCCAACGCCTGGAGAGCCGAATGCCTCAGTCGCGAACTCGGTGGTCGCTGGGCAGAAGTTCTCGACCAAGTCATTGGAAAGGTGGTCGGGAACGATGTTGCCATCGAGCCCTTGGGAGTGGCCGCTCACGGCTTCACCGTAGACGAGATGATCGACCTGCACGTCTTTACAGCGGAGGCCGAGTTGCCCGCCGCCGTTTGTCATGCCACCCAGATCATCTGCATAGCCATAGGCAATGTACGGTGCGCGGAACTCGTCGAGCACACCGCCGACGGCTATGTACGAACCGGCCTCTATGATCGTCCCGCGCATGACGTGCTCTTTGTCCTTGCTGCCGTCTACCGCAGCGTATTCAAGCACAAGGCCTGTGAGGTCGATCGCTGCGCTGGTGGCATTGTAGATTTCGAAGTACTCGTTGCCGTCGTCGTCTCCCTCGGGGTTCGCCATCACTTCTGTGATGACCAGATCACCAACGAGTAGGGCCGATTCGCACTCAGCTTCTCCATTGAATGGGTCATCGCCGCCCGGGCCACATGCCGAGAGGAAAAAGGCGCTGGCGACTGCGAGTACGGAAATGGAGTGCATAGATTAAGGCCTGCTAGGTTTTGGCGTCGGCAGCGCTGTGAGGATGGGGAGATGGGGGGCGGAGATAGAGGGTGAGGGAGAGAAATACGGGGAACAGCGGAGTTTCTAAGATGGGCGGCGTCTTGCTCAGGGCGTATTGGCTGCAGAAGCGGTGGGCGCTGGCGCCGCATTCGTCTCTGATTCGGGCTTTTCGGTGAGCGGAAGCTTGGAGCCCGTAACCTGGGAAGGCAGGCTCACGAGGATCTGCAGCATTTGCTGATTGTTGTACTTGTTCTTGTATTTGTTAACGACGCCGGTCACAGCAACGAACTCGCCTTCGTAGCGGGTGATTCCCGAGCTTGAGAATACACCTTGATCGAAGAAGACTGCAGGGAAGTCGTTGAACTTTCGGCGACTTAGCAGGGCACGACTCGGGCCAGTATCTCCTCTTCGAATGTCGCCAACACTGGCGAGCACAGTGACTTCCTTGCCGAGATTGTCTTCGAGCTTGCGCATCGCATCCCAGTTGGTGAGAACGATGAAGTCGTCACGAGTGGCGGCTTTGCGTTCGAAGTCGAGAATGAAGTCGGCGCGAGCGTCCCACCATCTGCGGCGGAGGGGGTAGTCGGGATAGCACTGGCAGCCGGGTTTCCATATGCCAATCTGCTTCTCCTTGGCCTCTTTCTCGGCTGCCATGAAGTCGTCGTGAAATCGCCTGGAGTAGCCGTACTTGCTGAAGTATGGGGTCATTCCGGCGCGAACAGCTGCGACGTTGTAGTTTTCCCAGACGCCCTTGTTCTGAACGAAGACGTAGGCAAGGTATCGGCCGTAATGACCGCGAATCTCTTTTGGGTGATCTCGTTCGAGACGCACCTGTGTGGCCCCAGCAAAGAACTTCTTTGCAAACTTCTTGGCGTCCTCTCCAAGTGGAGTGGCTGCCTTTACAGGGCGAATGCCATCGCCCTTCTTATCGCGTAGGTAGGTGTCAAAGTCGGAATCGGCGTCTCGCTTATCGGCGTCTCGCTTATAGGTCTCTTCTGTATCGATGGCGAGAAGGCGAAGGCTGGTATCGAGGCCGCGAACCTCGATGGTATCACCGTCAATGATGGCCTTCGCTGGCAGGCTAAACTCGCCAATAACGAGCCCAGGAGACTCCAGGCGGCCAAGTGACTCTTGAACCTGCTTGCGATCGTAGCGCCGAGTCTGACTCGAAGAACCACAAGCGCTGAGTACGATGCCGCTCAGAACAACCCTGAGCCCAAGTAGTGTGAGAGAACGGGCTACTTGGCGCATACGGGATTCTCCTCCTGGGGGGTACCGCGCACTCCCATTTGCTCAGTGTTCTCGTCTTCCAAGTCGTCCACACACCAGTTGACATCGTCGTCGTTCGCTGCGGCCGTTGGAGGTGAGATTTCGCCGTTGAGGGTAAGGCTGCCTTTTGTAGGCAGGTCCCGATACACAGCGAGGTCCACGAACTCGCCGCAAGAGCTAATCTCGACAGCAGCACTATCAAAGAGCTTGCTATCGATATCTGACTTGTAGCCGTAGTCGACGTGCTCGGGTTCGGCGCCGGCGGTTTGCCTTCCGAAGACCCCGTATGCACCAGAGTCTAGATTCACTGAGCTCCGAATGAACATCGCCCGCTCGGAGGAGCCATCTAGTTTGATGAAGTTCACGGATAGGCCTGCCAGGTCGATGGTCCGCCCTGTCGCGTTGTAGACCTCGACCCACTCGCCGTATTGGTCCTCACCGCTCTGCGGTCCGTGTATCTCGGTGACCACCAAGTCGCCCTCGGAGACCGTCGGACACGGTACGTCGAGCGGCTCGTGCGAACACCCAGCGACGAGCCCACTCGAAGAGCAAGCAATCAGAAAAGCTAGACCAATACCGTCGCTCAACACCTTGGCCAAATGTAGCGAATCTTGAGCGTTTGTGGGCATTTCGATCGGTTCCTCGCGGGATCGTTGCCGCTTGAAGTGGCGTGTGCCCTGGTCTAGCAATGCTCGGTGACACGCGGGGAGCAGGCGGGGTGATCGGCGAATTGGCCGCGCTGGGGACAGCCTGCAGCTGGGTTGTGACCTCCCTTGCATTCTCCCAAGCAGGCAAACGAGTCGGTTCATTTCAGGTGAACTACGTTCGCTTCTTTTTCGCCCTGCCCATGCTGTGCGTGGCGACGTTTCTAGAGGGTGGCTGGCTCGTTCCCGTCGACGCCTCCGGACATTCTTGATTGTGGCTCTCCATATCCGGAATCATTGGGTTCGTTCTCGGAGATATGTTCCTAATTTCGGGCCTTTATCCTAATTGGGGTCAGGCTCTCCAGCCTTATCATGGCTGCCGCGCCTCTGATGACCGCTCTCATTGGCTACTTGGTTCTGAGCGAGACCCTGGGGTGGACGGCTCTCTTGGGGATGCTGCTCACACTAGCCGGGGTGGCCTGGGCCCTGCCAGATCGCAATGCGGCCGTGGTGGGGGCACTGGAGCATCGGGTACTCGGAGTCTGTCTCGCCCTGGTCGGAGCATTTGGGCAAGGGCTCGGCTTGGTCCTTTCCAAGCATGGGATGGGAACCATGGATGCATTTGAGGCGACACAAATTCGCGCGATTGCAGCTTTCGTCTCCTGGACCCTGATCATGGTACTCGCCGGTCGATGGGCTAGCGTGGGCAAAACCATGCGGGATCTTGTGACGATGCGACTCTTGGCACTGGGCGCATTTACCGGGCCCGTCATCGGAGTGAGCCTCTCACTCTTCGCGGTGAAGTACACCCACGCAGGAGTGACTGCCAGCATCATGTCGACAACTCCAATCCTCCTCATCCCGGTGACGGTTATTTTCTTTCGAGAACGGGTGGGGATCGGTAGCGTCCTTGGCACCGTTCTCGCTGTTGGCAGCGTGGTGGTACTTTTCTTAGTATGAGAGATCGACCTCGGGTTGGAGTTTCGTCGTGCTTGCTCGGCCATCTCGTGCGGTACGACGGAGCGGCGAAGGGATTGCCTTGGGTCCAGGAAGAGATCGGCTGCGCGGTAGATTTGCAGCCGATTTGTCCGGAGACGGGGGCCGGCATGCCGGTGCCGAGGCCGCCAATTCAAGTCTTGCAGCACAGATCTGGGGCCCTACGGGTCGTCCTCGTGCAAGGCGAGGGCGATGTGCACAGCCCGCTCAGCGCCTTTTGTGAGTCCAACCGAAGCTCGCTCGAAGGGCAGGAACTCGATGGATATCTCTTCAAGGCGCGCTCGCCGAGTTGCGGTCTCCACGACACCCCGTATTTTTCTGAGTCCGGCGACACGATTGGGCAGGGTGCCGGACTATGGGCTCGAACTATCATTGAGCGTTGGCCCGACTTGCCGTTGGCCGACGAGAGTCAATTGCGAGACCCCGCTGCAAGGAGCGATTTCGTGCGCCAAGTGCAGGCCTATTGGAAGCGAGATATGACTCGGCCATAAAGACTGGCTCGCCCCGGACGATTCCCCTCCTGCAAGCCATGTCGAGAGAGAGCAGTCAATTCCGATCCGGTCAGATAGTCATTCATAAACGCTATGGATATCGAGGCGTTATCGTTAGCGTAGATGACATCTTCGAAGGTAGTGAAGACTGGTACGAGGCTGTCGCCGTCACCCGCCCAGCGAAAGATCGGCCCTGGTATCACGTGTTGGTCGACGAATCCGCATACGAAACCTATGTCGCCGAAGCGCATCTGATGACTGATTTCAGTGACGAGCCGATCGATCATCCCCTCGTCGAAGTCTTCTGGGACGATTTCGAGGACGGCCAGTATTCGCGCGACCAGCGCATCATGAACTGATCGAGGAAGGGCACACTCGCCCGGTCTTAACAGCAGCGGCACTGGGGCCCAGATCACCACAGGTGATTGAGGGCAGAATCGTGACAGCGGTCTTCGGCCTTGGAATCGTTCTTCTTTTCATGCGGATAGAAGCCACTTGAGTCCACCAAGCGCGGGGGAATGGAGGAGGTGAGGGGCCAAATAGGGGAAGGGGGAAGGGGGAAGGGGGAATCTCCGGAGGTGGGGAGATTCTGGGGAGCGATGTTTGGCCGGCTTGCGGGGAGGATGGTGCGCGCTGTGGTGGACTCACAGCCAAGAGCACTTGCTCCTGGTGCTGTCGCAGCTTCTCTTCGGATTACGCGACCTTTGTTCGATATCGTGCGGATCGAGCGCTGGGGATCTCCCCGCGCGGCAATCTACGCAGTGGGTACATCGAGGCCAGGCTAAATAGGGTGGCACGGGGCGAAGTTACGAATGGAGCGGGGATATGGCGACATCGAAAAAGAATACGGTGGTGATGATCATGGCGGGCGGAAAGGGTGCTCGGCTGAGCCCTCAGACCTGCCATCGCTCCAAGCCGGCGGTGCCCTTTGGCTGCCGCTATCGAATCATCGACTTCGTTCTCACAAACTTCCTCAACTCCGGGTATCGGCAAATCTATGTGCTCACTCAGTACATGGCATCGAGCCTCATCAAGACCTCAATCGGAACTGGCACATCTCGGGATTTGGGCAGTTCATCGAGGTCGTTCATGCTCAGAAGCGCGTGGGAAAGTTCTGGTACCGAGGCACTGCGGATTCGGTCTTCCCAAACCTCAATCTCATCCGCGATAGCGGAGCGGAGCGGAGACCGTTGCGATCGACTTGACGGATGCAAACCAGCATTGAGATCCGTTTGAGTCTGCAAGAAGATCGGGAGCTTCGGCTACGCGTGCGTCGGCAAACGGCTCCGTACCGTGAAGTCGTCCGGGCGAAGATCATTCTGATGCTGGCGCATGGAGAGAGTTTTTCGGAAGTGAGTCGCACAGCAGAAGTGGCCAGACGCATCGTATACAAGTGGGCGAACCGATTCCTAGACCGTCGAG
>JAAEPE010000327.1 GCA_024222395.1 Myxococcales bacterium | reverse complement strand
CGGTGACGGTTCCGGAGCGGTGCGTGGCGGGGTGGCATTCTCGTAGCGCTCGGCGTGATTGCGACGGTGCTCCTGCTCCTCATGGAAGCGCCAGTAGTCGTCGAAATGGCCGCTGGACTTTAGTGAGCGAAGTCGAAGCACGCGGCGCCAGGAAAGCGTGCAACCGTCTGCGCTATCCCGCGTTCTTGATGAGCGCAACTCGCTCAGCGACATCCCGATACTCAGGCTGCTTCTTGAGAACCATCTCATAGTAGTAGAGAGCTTCTTGCGGATCCTGGAGAGATTCGTATGTAACGCCGATTTCGTAGTAGAGGCTGAACTTCTCAGGGCTCGTTATGTTGTTGACGTAGAGGCCGGCTTTGAACTGACTAATCGATTCGCTGAGGCTGTTCTGTTCGCGATGGCAAAGCCCGACCATGATCCGACACTGCACCTCTCGCCCGGGAACTTCGAGGACCTTCTCGAAAGCAGAAATCGCCTCGTTGTGCAGCCCCATCTCTTTGTAAGCGAGACCAAGGTCAAAATGCGTATCGGCATCGTTCTCGGCAACAGGATTCTCAAGCACCACAGATGGTGCATGTGCCAAATTCTGTTCGGCCGTCTCTTGCGGCAACTGAGATTCGTGACCGGTCGGACCATCCAGAGCGTCACTTAGGAAAGAATCGTCGATATCCCCGAGAAGACCATCGCCCAGAAGACCATGGTCAGCGCCCGTACCGCCGCGGGCCATTTGCAGCTCTTCTAGCTTGGATACAACCAATGGGTTTCCAGCGTAGCGGCCCTGAAGTGCTTCGAGAATGTCCTGAGCCTCATCAAAGAGCCCCTGAGACATGAAGAAATCCGCCTCATCCAGGTCGTCCTCGAGATTGGAATTTGATGCGGGCGCGTTTTCGATGGGGAGGCTGGCTCTGCCATCCTCCGCGAGCGCCCCTTCAATAACATCGGAGTCATCAAGGAGGAACTCGTCGGGTTCAAGCTCTTCGAAATCGTCACTATCGATTTCACCTATGACTTCGATGCCGTGAGATGCAGCGTCCTCATATGGACCGGCCGAATCAAATGCAGCAGCATCGTTCGGATCGAACATGAGATCATCGGCTGGATGTGGGGAGGCCGAAGACCCCGTGGCGAGGGGGTCTCGCGGAGGAGCCAGGTCGAGTTCGTCGGAGTCCATGTCCGCTACGGCCATGGCGTTTTCAACTTGGCAAATGTCGAGTTCCATTGTAAGGGGCGCACCCGCGGCACCGTCGAGACCGAAGTCGTAGTCTACGTCCTCGCGACGTGCCACAGATGCGGTTCCGCCTGCGGCCGCTTGTGCGGTCACGGCCGGATTTGGATTCGGCTCGAGCCCCAGATCGAAGGAGAGATCGTCGAATTCGAGCTCTTCCTCGTCTGCGATGCTCAAGTGCCCAGCGGGATTATCGATGGGAGGTGCAGTACCCGACCCAACGTCTAGTCGATGTCTCTCGGCGAACTCGTGAGCGAGTGCATTGCCTCCATCGAGGCTAAGTATTTGTCCTAGGTATTCGAGAGCCTGCTGTGGATTGGCACCAACCGTGTGCTCGGCCAAAATCTGGAGTTCTCGAATACCCTCGGCTTCTCGGCCCTCCTTAATGAGGATGTCTTGAAGGCGTTCGCGAGCCTCTATGTTTCGCTCATCGATCTCAAAGACCCGCCGCAAGTGGTCGATGGCTTTCTGGTTGAGCCCGTACTTTACGTAGACATCGGTCTCAGTGAGTATTTTGACAATCTCGTCCGCGCGCTCTTGCGATACGACGCTACTGACCTCGGCTTGATCGTAGCCACTCTGCTCATCGAGCTCGAACTCGGCAACGAAATCATCCTCCTGGGCTGGCTCGTCTGGAACTGCCGAGGCTCCGAAAGACCCAGAGTCAGAAGGGGGTTGTACCAGCGGCATCGAACCTGTGGTCAGCCCCATCTTGTTCCCGCCTAATCGCGGCGGGGGCGGCTGCGAAACCTCTTCCACCGCATCAGAGGGCCTGCCCGCTCCGTTGAGAAACTTAAGGGAGTCCGCATCGTTAGGCTCGTACTCGAGAATTTTCTCGTGAACGTCTTCCGCGTCTTTGCGCTTGCCAGCTTCGGTGTGAACTCGAGCGAGCTCCTTGAGTACCGAGACGGTCTTGCCCTTCTGATCTAGACGCTGAAACGCCTGGGCCAAGAGGGCGAGCACATTGGGATCATTCTGATTGGCCTTGAAGCAAATCTGTAGTTTGGCCAGAGCGCGCCTGGGATCGTTGCGCTGCAAGTAGAGTGTTGCCAACTCCTGGCAAAGCTCGATGCTCTCTTGATCGTGAAAGAGGAGCCTCTCGGCAACTTTGACGAAGTCGTCTTGTCGCCCGTTCTTGCGCAGGTATTCACAAGTCGCGGTGAACTCCGCAATAGCCTCCTTCGACATCTCCTCTTTGGAGTAGAGCTCAGCGAGCTTGATGCGAGTCGCGACGTTTTCTGGGTCTAAATCGACGAGCTGTCGCAGTGTAGCGAGCGCCTCGCGAGTCTTGCCCTCCCTGTGAAAGAACGCGGCAACCATCTCGAAATGCTGCATCGCATCCGAGAGCAGACCAAGCTGTCGGTAGAGTTCCGCGAGCTTGAGGTTCACCTCAACCAACCGCGGATCTACCTTGAGAATCTGCTTGTAGACGGCGACCGCCTTCAAATAGAAGCCCTGATCCGAATAGAACTTTGCCACCTTCATATAGGTGTCGGTGGCTTCCCCCTTGGAGTCCTTCTTGGCGTAGATATCTCCGATCTTCAGCCAGACCCGAACGTCTTTCGGATCTTCCTTGACGACCTTCAGGTATTCCTTGATCGCTTTGTCGTACTGGCCTTTCTCGTAGGCCTTCCGACCTGCATCCATGACCTTATTTCTGTTTATCGCCAATAGAATTTTCTAGTTCGAATGAACAGAGAGGATACGAGCTGAGAATCGTCCAGAACCACAAGAGCATAAAGCCGAACGAAAGATACGTGGCGGCGATGAAGCGGAGGACTCTTGGCTGAGAAGGATACCAGGTTGCTCCCCACAAAGCCTATCGGCCGAAGAATCTTCGGCCGATAGGCTTTGTGGGGAGCAGGTTCGCTAATTGGGCAACGTACTAGCGAGAACGGCTTTCGAGAAGTCGGGCCACAAATCCCGTATCCACCTTGCCCGCCCGATATTCTGTGTGGTTCAGGATGTTCTTCTGGAAGGCGATATTCGTCTTGATGCCCTCGACCACAAACTCGTCGAGACAGCGCAGTGCGCGACTAATCGCCGCGCCGCGATCAGTGTCGTGAACGATCACCTTAGCGAGAAGCGAGTCGTAGTGGGGTGGCACCACATATCCCTCGTAAATATGCGTGTCTACTCGCACTCCGAGGCCACCAGGGAGGTTCAGCGCCGTGATCTTTCCCGGTGAGGGTGCAAACGACTCGGAGTCCTCCGCGTTGATTCGCAGCTCGATACTGTGGCCACGTGGTTTGCGTTCAGAGAAAGAGAGCTGCTCTTTGCAAGAAATGCGAATCTGTTCGCGCACGAGATCTACCCCGTAGACCATCTCTGTGACCGGATGTTCAACCTGAAGACGGGTGTTCATCTCCATGAAATAGAACTGATCATCCTCATCAAGGAGAAACTCAACCGTACCGACGCCTTCATAGCCGATGCGCTTCGTAGCCTCGGTGGCGGCCCCTGTGAGTCGCGCTCGCAGTTCATCGCTGATGTCGGTGCCAGGAGCCTCTTCAAGCATCTTCTGGTGACGACGCTGCACAGAGCACTCACGCTCGCCAAGGTGAGTGGCGTTTCCGTGGCTATCACCAATAACCTGCACCTCAATGTGACGTGGACGTTCGCAGAATCGCTCCATGTACATCTCTGGATTGCCAAAGGAAGCCTGGGCCTCCGCGCGGCCCGTGCCCCAGTCGTGCACAAGTTGATCTTTGCTCCGAACAATCTTCATTCCTCGACCGCCACCACCAGCGGAAGCCTTGAGTATGATCGGAAATCCAATGCGCTCGGCGCCCTCGAAGAGATCGGCCTCGCAAGAGAGACCTTTGGTGCCGGGCAAGATGGGAACCCCGGCCTCCTGCATGGCCTCGCGTGCGCGAATCTTATCGCCCATCAGGCGCATGATGTCGGGCTGTGGACCAATCCAGGTGAGTCCACACCGCTTGCAGACGTCGGCGAATTCTGCATTTTCTGCGAGAAAGCCATAGCCGGGATGCACGGCCTCTGCGGCCGTAACTTCTGCGGCGCTGATAATGGCGGGAATATTGAGATAACTCAGAGTCGAAGACGCCGGGCCAATGCAGACGGCCTCGTCTGCGAACTTGACATGCAGAGCGTCTGCATCCGCCTCGGAATAGACCGCGACGGAGCGAATCTGCATCTCGCGAAGAGCACGAATAATTCGAAGGGCGATTTCCCCCCGATTTGCAATCAGAACCTTTTTGAACATGGCTAGCTCCTGCTACCTACGGCCTGATCTTGAAGAGAGGCTGCCCATATTCGACGGGCTCGGCGTTGTCTACGAGGATCGCCTCGAGCGTTCCTCCCATGTCTGCCTCGATCTCGTTCATCAGCTTCATCGCCTCGACGATGCAGAGAACCTGCCCCTTCTCCACTCGCTGCCCAACTTCGCAGTAAGACGCAGAATCGGGATTTGGAGCCCGATAGAAGGTGCCGACGAATGGGGACGTAACTTGGTGGATAGTCTCTTCGGCCGGAGCCTGTGCGTCCTCTGCTGCTGCTGGAGCTGGTGCCGCCACGGGTGCGTGGGCTGCGACCGGAGCTGCCATGTGCGCCATCATGGGAATGCTGGTGGGCTGTACATCGCCGCGCCTAATGATGAGGTTGAACTCCGGTGTATCGATGATGAGCTCACTGAGCGTGTGGCTCTCTACGATGTCGGCGAGTTGTCGACAAATCGTTACCGTCTCATTCTCGACTTCGGATCCCAAGACTTTGTCGGGCTTCATAGAATTCTTCTTGGCTGCAGGCTTCTTGGTGGGTGCTCGCTTCTTGGCTGCAGGCTTCTTGGCGGGTGCTCGCTTCTTGGCTGCAGGCTTATTGGCGGGTGCTTTCTTCTTAGCGCTTCTGGCGGAACTCATCTGAGCGCAACGTTTCCACATGCGCCAGGGCAGCGTCTAGGCCCAGGTAGTAGCTTCGTGCGCCGAATCCACTTATCAATCCGATGCTCTTGGCGGCCGTTAGCGAAGTATGTCGAAACTCCTCGCGGGCATGGATATTCGACAAGTGGCACTCCACGGTAGGAATCCCGCAGGCATCTAGGGCATCGCGAATAGCGACGCTCGTATGCGAGTAGCCGCCAGGATTGAGCAGGAGAGCCGCGTACTGGCCGTGTGCCCCCTGAATTGCTTCCACAATCTCGCCTTCGAGATTGCTCTGTGTTGCATCTAGAGAGGCACCACGCGCTTTGGCGCGGTGCGTCAATTCTCTATTGATCTCATCAATAGTTGTCGTCCCGTAGACCGCGGGATCTCGGGTCCCAAGGAGATTGAGGTTGGGGCCGTGAATCGTGAGGATCCGAATCGGCCCCCCTAGCTCAGGACTCAAAGCTCGGGGCGCAGTTTGTCCTCTGCTAGGCGCATGAGGAAGCGAGTCTTGCCGAAATTGGCTTCTGGACCGAGCACGACTGCCAGGAAGTACTCGTCGGTCATCATACGAGTGAGCAGTGTGAGCCCTTCGGCCTTGACCACCATTTCGCTAACACCACCGATTTCGAGCAGCTCACCCGCTTTTCGAGCCTGGGTGAGAATGAAGGAGAACTCCATTCCCACGGTGTTCATGTCGAACTCGCGGTCTGGGACAACGTACTGTTCAAGAGCAATACCATCGAGGCCCATGATGAGCCCGGCGATGCTGCCATCGATCTTATCCACAACGTTCTTAATTTGTTCAGCGAACACAATTCCCCCAGCGGTAGTCCAAATCTACTTCAAGTCTACTATCGCTATTCGACAGGTGCGACCTCTTAACACTCCAAGGTTTCATCCGAGGGGGATCATTCTTCGACAGGTGCGACGACCGGTGCGACAGCTGGACACTCCAAGCCGTCATCCGAGGTGCAACAATCCACATATCCGTCTTGGTGAATCTGGCAAGAGCCGCCGGGCCGTATCTCCTCATCGGACAGTTCGTCACAGGCACCAAGTACGTTGGTGAGGCAGCCTTTGCACACTACAATAGGGTACGTGAAGGTAGGTGAACTCACGTCGGAACCCTCAATGCTTCCTCGTATCTCGATTTCCGCAGTAACGCGGGTGGAATCGTCGTCGGCGAGTTTGCCTTCCATTTCCTCTAGCATCGCCTTGGGAATGATCTCGAAGATGAAGTGACTCTGACCTTCCGCTGCGATGCTGCCACTGAAGGGCTGTGTAAAATGGGAGAGCCCATCCGCTTTGAGGGTCGAAAGCTCACCGGCCGAGAAGAAGTCATCGGCAAACTTCAGTCGCACGACGGCAGCTTCAAAAAAGGCCAGACGATCGGCCCGCTCACTCCATACGGCCCGGTTCTCAACAAGCGGCGTAAACAGGTAGCCATCAACCTCGTCTATTTGGAGGACATCAATGCGCCCCGAAGAGAGGTGGTCCGCACTTACGTCGTCAGAAATGGTGCAGCTATCACCCGGGGCTTGATTGCGAAGAATCAGTAGCGGGTCGGCGGCATCAACACATCCGGTTTGCGATGCGAAGGCGCCCATAACGAGCATGCTCAAAGGAATGTAGTTCTGCAGTTTCTTCATAGTCAAGCTCCTAGGCCCGGAGGCATCCATCATAACTTAGTTCGTGAGCAGCAAGCCGATAATCTCGCTCAGTTCAATTTCATGTAGGCGTACATCGCCTGGTTGGGTGAGAGCGATAAACCGCACACTGCTACCAGTGCGCTTTTTGTCAACCTTCATTCGCTCCAGCACTTCGGGGCGCATCCAAGCATCGAGATCGGTATCGAGCCCCGCAATTTCTAGGATTGCTGCCACCCTCGCTTCAAGTTCGGCATCGCAGAGGCCGAGGCGATTCGACACTCGGCACGTCGCGAGCAGTCCCAGGGCAACAGCCTCGCCGTGGAGAACGTTGCCGAAGCCGGCGTGCAACTCGATGGCATGTCCTACGGTGTGGCCCAAGTTGAGCGTCGCACGCAGTCCGCTCTCTCGCTCGTCTGCTGAGACGATGGCTGCCTTGACGTTCGCACAACCGCGAACTAGGTCGCCCAATTCTTCGCTTGCCTCGAGTTCTTCTGCTCCGAGCACAGGAGCTAATGACTCGACTGTGTCCCAAAGACCAGCATCGAGCAGGGCGTATTTTACGAGCTCGCCAAATGCGGCTCGCCGCTCCCTCTGTGGCAGCGTCTGGAGAGTCGTGGGATCCGACCACACCAAGGTCGGCTGCCAAAACGCTCCAATGAGGTTCTTGCCAAGCTCGCTATTGATCCCCGTCTTGCCACCAACCGACGAGTCCGTCATGGCGAGCAACGTGGTGGGCACCTGGACGATGGGAATGCCGCGGTACAAACTCGCAGCAAGAAAGCCGGCAAGGTCTCCAACGACACCGCCCCCCAGAGCAACGATGGCGGAGCTGCGATCGAGGCCTCCAGATATCATTTCATTGGCGAGGGCGCCGAATACTTCGAGATTCTTGCTCTTCTCTCCGGGGACAACCGTCGAGGTAACAACCTCGTACCCCGAAGCCTCCAGAGAATCTCGTAGAGATGCCCCGTAGAGCGCTCCCACATTGTCGTCACTTACTAGGCCAATACGTCTCACCTGAGGCAATCTCGATGCGATCGAGTCCGCAAGCGTCTCGAGGCAGCCGTACTCGGTGTGAACAGGGTAACTCCGTTCGCCAAGTGCCACGACACATCCGTTAGAACCCGACTTTGGCAGAGCATTGCTGAGCGCGTACTCCACGTCTCGCGCGACTGCTTCCGGGCGTTTGCCTTCCGTGGATACACTGATATTCGCGCGACGATAGATGGGAGCTCGAAGTCGATAGAGGGTTTCGATTTCAGTCTCGGATTGAGAGAGCAGCGGTCGACTCGCGCGCTGGGCTCCAACACGGGCCAGAGCCGTTGGTAGCTCGGTAGCAAGATTCACGACTATTCCCGCGCCCTGCATCATTTCCAAGAGCTCTGACTGGCACGGAGTACCACCGCCAGTTGCGACGACTTGCGCTTCACCATCACAAACATCCCTAAGCACAGCGCGCTCGCGCAAACGAAACCCCGCCTGGCCTTCCTGCTCGAACAGCGAGGCAATGGACATTCCTGTCTGCTCTTCGATGACGCTATCTAGGTCCACACAAGGCATGTTGAGTCGTTTGGCTAGCACTCGCGATACTTCACTTTTTCCAGAGGCCATGAAGCCTACGAGAAAGATGGAAGGCATCGCGAGGACTTTGGGCTATTCCTCGGCACAGGGAAGGAAGGAGCGGTTGGTAATCTTCGGAGTAATGAAGATCAGGACTTCGGTGCGTTCGTCATTCTCTTTCTGAGTCTTGAAGAGCCAACCGAAGACAGGGAGGTCGCCGAAGAATGGAACCTTCGAGTAGGAGATACCGGTGTTCCGAGTGTAGATCCCTCCGATGACCGAGGTATCACCGTCCTGAACAAGGACGGTCGTCTTGGCTTCCTTCTTGAGCAAGCTGGGGTCGCCCCTGGCACCAGTGTTGACAAAGTCAGCTTCGTTCTTCTTGACGTCGATCTCCATGGAAACCGCGCAGTCGCGAAGTGATACAGAGGGCTTGACCTTGAGTTCCAGATCGGCAGGTACGAACGAGGTTTGCACGCCGTTGGCGGAAACAACCGAGATGGGAACCGAGACGCCAGACTTGATTTGCGCCTCAGCGTTGTTTGATGTCGTGATTTTCGGTGAGGAGATGATGCGAACGGACCCTTCGTCTTCAAGTGCAGAGAGTCTTAGGTTAAGGCCAAACGCGCCACCGACTGAGCCGAGCGAGAGCCCGATACCACCACCAGAACCTGTACCAATCGCCGCGGGTAGGTTGACCGCAAAATCAGAGGGGCTTGCTGCGACGCCTCCAATTGGTGTCTTTGAGTCTGATGCCGCGCCAGCGAGACCAACGGAGCTTGGAAAAATAAGTCCAGTCGCGTTGCCAGTTGCAGCAGATGCGGCCATGTTGCCGCCCCACTGTATACCGAATTGGCGAACGAAGGTGCTGCGTGCCTCTACGATGCGAGCCTCAATCTGAATCTGTGGGGTTTGCGTATCGAGACGAGTAAGCATGTCGATGATGCGCCCTCGGTTGCGGTTCACGTCATTGATGATGAGTGCGTTGGAGCGGTCATCGACCTGCAAGCTACCCTTCGGAGAAAGCAGAGAATCAAGCTGTGTTTTAACCTTGCTCGCGTTGACGTAGTTGAGATTAAATATCTCGGGTTTTGGAGCCTCGCTATCCGCCATGGCCTTGGCCCGTGCGAGCTTTGCTTCGAATTCGGCATCCAGTTCTTTGCGCCTTGCAATGCGGTAGAGGCCGGGCCCCTCCATCTTGTAGCCGAGGCCTTTGGAGGCAAGAATGACATCGAGGGCCTGGTCCCACGGTACGCGGCGCAGGCGAATCGTGACACGAGCGCTGATGTCATTGGGAATGATTATATTGACGCCACCGACGTCTGCGAGCAGACGCATCAGGTCGTGAATGTCACTCTTCTTGTAATCAAGGTCGATTTTCTGGCCGCGGTATGTTTTGCGGCTACGATTCTTGAGCTGTGCGACCGTCTGCTGAGTGATGGGGCTGGAAGCTGAACCATAGCCGGCAACAGCCTGCGTTTGGTAGGAGGTGCTCTGCGCGCGACGCTTGGACGGCTTGGCCGCAAAGCGCTTGCTTGCCTGCTGAGCCTTTGGGAACTCCCAGTAGTAGGTGTTGCCGATCTTTTTGAGCACGCCTTTGGATGCAGATGTGAGGTCGACAACAATCTTGAGATTGTTTGGATTCTTCGGGTCTCGGTAGGAGGACACAGCCTTCACAGATCCGCGCAGGCTCGAGGTATCGAGCGTGCGCTCCTGGTCGTTGCGAATAGCTGCGTTCGGAATCTCGAGGACAGCCTCGTTTCCGCGATTGAATACAACTCGTGGCTTGGCAGGCGAACTCATGGCGATAACCACGCGGGAGACTCCTTGGCTCTGCACGACATCAAGATCAGAGAGGCGCGTGCTTGCACGAACCTTCTTGACTGCGGGCTTGGGCTTGTTTGCGAGGGCGAGCTTCTCGGCGGCTTGCATCTCACGCTGGTTGGCGAGTTTGAGAGCAGCCTCTCCCTTGGCACGAGCTTCTTCTGCGAGTAGACGCTCTGCCTTGGCTGCCCTTAGAGCGTCTTTGGCGGCGCTCTCGTGAGCCTTGGATTTTGCAATCACAACGGCGCTGGTCTTGCGAGCGTGCTGAACATTCTCGCGAGCACGCTGGATCTGCTTAAGACGATGCTGAGCTGCCACTTCTTGGCGTTTTGCCTGCGCAATTTCGAACGTAGAGTTCTGCCGCGCTGACTCTGCGGCGAGTCGGGCGCGCTTGGCAAGCTCTAGCTCGCGCTGTACCTGGCCTTCGACGGCGAGAGCGCGACTGCGTGATTTCTCAGCAGCAAGGGTGAGTTTGGTTGCCTTCTGACGCTGGCGCTCGGCCTCGCGCTGAGACTTCGTTGCAGCGGTACGAGCGAGTTCGGCTGCCAGGCGGTCAGTCTGGGCCAAGCGATTCTGCGTTGCGGCTTGCTTGCGCTGCTGCTCGGCTAGAAGACGCTGACTCTCGGCTGCCTTCGCTTGGCTCTGAGCAACGAGGCGCTGCTCTTTTGCTTTGCGTTGCAGGGCTTCAGCTTGTTGACGACTCTTGCGAGCGCTGGCGAGTTCGGCTTTGGCTGAGAGACGCATGCTCTTGGCTTCGTCGAGTTGGCCTTGCATCTTCGCTCGCTTGCCACTTAGAACGAGGAGCTTCTTCTCTTCGGCACTCCGACGAGAGCGAACTCGGTCTGCCTTGGTCTGCAAAGAGGTTAGTCCCTTGAGCGCGACTTCCCTCTTGTTGTTTAGCTTGGCTACCTGCTGCCGACGAGCCCTAATACTTCGCTCTTGGTTCGCCAATTCCTTATCCGCTCGAACGCGAGCAAGGCTCAGCGTCTTGGCTTCCTTCGCGAGGCGATTGCGCTCAGCGCTACTTATGCGACCATCGGCGGCGGCCTTCTGCGATTTCGCAAGGGCTAGTTCAGCTTCTTGTCGCCGAAGTTTCGCGTCATTCTTGGTCTTGGAGAGGCGAGAGATCTCAGTTGTGAGCTTGCCTTGTGCGGCCAATGCCGAGGCACGGCTCTGCTCAGCGCGCGAGCGAGCTATCTCAGCGTTCCTCGTAGCAGTCTCTTCTTGCGTGCGAAGAGTTCTGGCGGCAGCGAAACGTGCCTCTTCGGCGCGAGCGAGATTCTGAAGTTCTTTGGCGCGCCCGGCAGCTGCATGAGCAGCCGACTCGGCGTTCTCACGCTTGATCGTCGCGGCTCCCCCCATGGCAATGGCGGCATCGCGACGAGCCTCGGTGCGTTTGCGCTCAGACTGTGCTTGCGTTAGAGCCTTCTCTGCGGCAAGGCGTCGTGTATCAGCGTGCCGCGTGGCGGTTTCGAAAGCGACTCGACGCCGCTCCGCAATTTGCAGTGCCTTCTCAGCTTGCTTGCGTCGCAATTCAGCGGCGCGAGTGGCCGCCTCTGCGCGAGCTTGTAGTTTGCTACTGTTACCGGCGTTGCGCGCACGGGCTTCGTTGGCCTTGCTGATCGCAGCGAGAGCCTTCTTTTCCGCTTCCTGCAAAGCAGCGTTGGACTGATTTGCGCTCGCCTCTGCAGCATGTGCACTAGCTTGGCGCTTCGCCGCCGCCGCAATCTCATTGTTGGCAAGACGAGACGCCTTCTCCGCTTGTGCACTACGACTTCTGGCCTCGTTCATCAGGCGCTGTGCTTGTGCAATCTGCATCTTCGCTTCCGCGTCTCGGTCGGCGGCCTGTTGGCGAATTCGCCTAGCCTCAGCCCTTGCTTGGACTAGTTCCGCGGCAGCGGCCTTGCGAGCAGTTGCGTTGGCCTGCTGAGCTCGCTGGAGTGCGGCTGGATCCATCCCCGGAGAGGGGTTGGGTCGTGCAGTTTTGGCGGTCACCTCAACCAGCACGTCCTTGCCCGCAGCCCTAACCGAGTAGCGACTGTCTCGCGAAAGTCCCACGACTACTCGTACGACGTTTCCTCGAGACTTCGAGATGTTGTGGGCACTCACTTGGCCGACGGCCCAAGAGTTGACGTTCCACACAACCTTGCTCTCGTTGCGTACCAGTTGGGGCCTCAAAGTTGTTCCCACGAGGTCAACAACCACTCGAGATGGATTCTCAAGTTTGTACACCGTGAACGTCGGCGTTTGCGAACCTTGAATTCGCAAGATCGTCGTTGCCTTGGACGAGCTCGACTTTAGATCGAGGATCTCCCCCCTAGATGACTTTCCTGCATTCGCAGTACTCGAGCCGAGTAGGAGGCCAACACAGAGGACCAGCGCGGAAATCGCAAAGGGCTTCGAGCTGTACCTATTCAAAGATGTGCACATAGTTTTCATGGTCATGGAAGGTCACTCCAAGAGAGTGCGCGCCAGCACCAGACTCAACCATTGAGAAAGGAACGGAAGCCCTGGTGCACGTTCACACCAGCGCGTCACACTGACAAAGAGTACGTAGAAAGAGTATCGCTTGCGCCGCCTGCAGAACACAATTTTCTGCAGAAGGTGGTGTCGTTTAATCGGCGTTTATCTAAGTAGAACACTAAGCCCCTATGAAGGGCTCGTGACTACGGGGCGGGTTTGCCGTCTTCGAAGTTGTTGACGACAGAATCTGGAATCGCAATTTCGTTTGGATGCAGGCTGATATCCTGCTTCTGCGCAGGGGGAGCAGGTGCACCCGGAGGGGCTGGAGGCGTGATGGAGAGGCGTACATAGCCGACGCCGATTTCTTCGATAATGGCCTTTTCCTGGCCAATACAGTCACCCTTGCGAACAATCCAAGAGTCTATCTCAGAGCGATCGGTGAACTGTGCATAGCTTCGGCCGCGCTTGACTAGGCCAACCAGGGCTAGGTCGCGAACAGAATAACTCTCAGCACCCCAGCGGACCCTGCCCTCGGTGCAGACGTCGACGATCATGATGGGCCCTTCACCATTGTCGATGGTGGGCTTGAGTATCCACGAACGGAAGGGATCGCGATTCTTCTCACCGGAAGGGTCCACCACGAAGTCGATTTCACTTAGCTTGCGGCGAATCTCTGGGTCGATCTTGGGATATGAGAATCCCCCCTTTCCGATCTTCTTCTTCTTAGCCTTGCTCTTCTTACGGGCCTTCTTTTTGGGCTTATTCGACTCGGAGCTGCTAGGAGCATCGTCTCCACAGGCAGCGCCACCCAGTGCAAGACCACAAGCAGCTAGGAGGACTAGACCTCCCTTGGCCCATGTTCCTTTTCTTCGATTTCGAATCATCGCTGGCATCTCCTACTTCGCTCCTGGATTCTTGAGGCGATCAACGCCTGAGCTTGCGGGCACCGGATTGCCACTCTCGTCAGTCTTGCCACCTGTCACTGCCTCGACCTGGGATTCCTTCTTGGCCTTGGCGTCCTTTGGATTCGCCAAGACGGCCTTCTTGGCATCCTTCTTCTTCGGTACGGCGCCATCTTCTTGACGGAAGGTGGTTGCTCGGAAAATGGCCTTGAGCAAGACGTCATCACTGTCGTTCTTCTCCGGAGTGAGAGAGAAGTCCTCAATAGTAATGATTCGCTTGGTCTTGCTTAGCAGGTAGAAGTACTTCAAGACTTGCTGGAAGTTGCCGGTGACTTGGACCGAGACCGGTACTTTGACGTATCCGGTAGCAGCTACTTCTGGAAGGCGGTCCCACTTCTTGAAGCTCACACCGGCAACCGCAGCTTGGCGCTGCAGGTGACCACTAAACGATGGCAAGGCGGCCGTTGCGGGCAAGGAGACTTGGTTCGAGCTGAGCGTTCGCTCTAGCTCGACCTTGTCTTTGACCAATTTCTTGTACTCCTCTTCACGCTTCTTGGCCTTCTTGTTGTCGTTCTCAAGTCTTGTGTACCTGCTCTTTGAAGAAACGAGTTCCTCGTCGAGAGACGAGTAGAAGAACTGGTAGTAGAGGCCACAGATTACGACGATGCAGGCAACAAGGACGCCAAGCTGATAGTTCAGCGGCTTTGCTGCGAGTTTGGCTATTGGACTTTCGCTGGCCATGGCTAGTACCTCACCTGTCCTGTGATTCTGAAGGTGTAAATCGTGATGCTGCCAGCCTTGCCACTCTTCTTCACGGAGCCTTCAGGCTGAACCCGGTCGAAGTAGGCAGACGCGGCCAAACGGTGTGCGAGCTGGGTGACGTCCCCATCGCTCAGTGCAGAGCCGATGAGGGTGAATTCGCCTTCCTTTTCCTTGATGGAATCAATCCAAACATGCTGTGGATCCCATCCTTTCTGCCAGCGGAGATTCTCGTTGTCTTCGACGTCCTTTGCCATCGACGCCGTCATCGTCGGACGGGTATTGGGCTTGAGTATCGAGGAGAGTTCGTAGAGGAAATTGGCCGGAGTCGCTCGCGCGTCATTGAGCGATGTGATGGCGGCTGCCTGCACCTGAGCCGCCTGGAAAGCCGCCTTGAGATCTTTGAAATCCTTGGTGCGTTGGTTGATATTCGTATTCTCAGCTTTGAGCTTGGCGTTGCTTCGCTCCTGAGCGTCAAAATCGTCCTGTAGCGGAGTATGTACGAAGAAGAAGAGGCCAGCGACCACGGCAATGAGAATGCCCATGCCGATGCCGACGGTTTTCTCGCCCTCCACTGGTGTGGAGGACGAACTCTTCTTCTTATGCGGGAGTAGGTTTATTCGAATCATCTTTGATTCCCTATTTGTCGTTGGCTGAGCGAAGGGCGAGACCGACGCCTACCAGTGCTTCCGGAGAGTGGGCTGCTAGATAGCCGGCGTCGAGTTTTGGGTCAACTTTTACCCGACGCCACGAGTCGACAACCTCGACGGTGAGCCTTGAGCGGCGCTCAATGGCTCGGTGAAGCGCGGAAACCTTGGCGGTTCCGCCACTTAGGCAGATTTTGGAGACTTCGGTGTCTGCGGAGGTCGCGAGGAAGAAGTCGAGAGACCGCTGAAATTCCCCAGCCATCACATCGACGACACTCTCGATGATTCGCTCCACCTCTTGGGGCACAACTCCGTGCTCATCGTATGAGCCGCCTACTTTGTAGGCCTCTGCCTCATCCTGTGAGACGGAGAGTTGCTTCTGAATTTCTTCCGTCAAGGCATTGCCACCGATGGTGACGTCGCGAGTGAAGAGACTCACGTTGCCCTTGACGATATTGATGTTGGAAATTGATGCGCCGATGTTGATGAGCACGACTGTCTCGCCGGCGTCGAGTTCGTAATTGGCCTCAAACGCGTTCTGTGTGGCAAATGCGGCAACATCTACGACAATGGGGTTGAGCCCGGCATCGCGAACGACGCCCGCGTAGTCCTGCACAACCTCCTTCTTGGCAGCGACCAGGATAATCTCCATTTGCCCGGCCACGTTCTCATCGACGAGCACTTCATAGTCGAGTTCGACATCGTCTTTGGCGAAGGGAATGTGGTGCTCGGCCTCGTAGGGAATTTGATCGGCCAGTTGCGAGGCCGTCATCTTTGGCACGCTGATTTTTTTGATGATGACGGAGTGCCCGGCGATAGCGACCGCCACGTCTTTGCTCTTAATGCGAAGACGACTCCACAAAGCGCGGATGGCATCCACCACCGCATTCTGATCCATCACCGTGCCATCCACGATGGTTTGGGGCATTAGCGGCTCCATGCCGAAAGCACGTAGCTCAAGCCCCTTCTTGGTCTTCTTGAAGCACACAGCCTTTACGCTGCTAGAGCCGATGTCGAGTCCGATGATTGGTTTAGCCATAGTTTCGTACGCACCTTGTGCGAGATGAGGGAACTCTGTGGGAGTGTGTCCTACATGCTAGGACTGCCGTGAGCACAACGCAAAAAAACGACAAGAATGACAGAAAAGAAACGCTCATTGAATGCCGTACTCCTTGAGCTTATAGAGGAGCGAACGGGAAGAGATGGAGAGCCGCTTGGCGCAATCGCCCCGTTTGCCACCGCACTCAGCGAGTGCTTGGCGAATGAACTCGGCCTCCAACGTCCGCATGGCCTCTCTTAGTGAACGACAAGTCAGGCCGGTCGAAATGCTCGGGCCGCAGCTGGCATCGCCTTCGAGCGAGCCAATTTCCTGCTGCACGAGGCCAGCGCCAATGATCCCATCCTCGGACAAGACAACCAGACGCTCCACCGCATTTCGCAACTGGCGAACGTTGCCAGGCCACCGAGCCTGGAGGAGGAGGCCTCGCGCCTCCTCGCTAATGGCGACGGAGTCTGCCTGGTGATGCGTGGCAAAGAAGGTAAGGAAATGGTCGATAAGAAGCCCCGCATCTTGTGGCCGCTCGCGCAGAGGTGGCAACTCAATGGGAACAACAGCGAGTCGGTAATAGAGGTCTTCCCGAAAGGTGCCTGCGCCGACCATGGCGGAGAGGTCACGCGAGGTGGCCGCAATCACCCGAACATCGAGGCTCTCAGCCTGCTCGGCCCCCAGCGGCTGCACCTCACCAGATTGCAGAGCCCGCAACAGCTTGACCTGAATTTGCTCAGAGATGTCTCCAACTTCGTCGAGAAAGAGCGTGCCACCGTGAGCCTTGGCAAAAACCCCCTTCGCACTGGTGTGAGCACCGGTGAAGGCACCTTGGACGTGACCAAAGAGCAGAGATTCAGCGAGGCCCTGGGGAATCGCCGAGCAGTTCACCGGCACAAAAGCCCCGCCACTCCTTCCGGAGAGATTGTGGATGGCCCGGGCAAATAGCTCCTTCCCGGTTCCGCTCTCGCCGGCAAGAAGGACATCCGCGTCAAAGCCCGCAGCCTTGGTTGCGATGCCCCAGGGTTTGGCAAGCCCGCCCTGGACTCCTACGATCGCCTGGACCGCCTCGGCCCGAGCGCGTGGGGCTCGCGGCCTTTGCAGAGCCAGGCGCACTTCGTCTTGGCCAAGAGGCATGAAGAGGTAGTCGTCGACCACCCGACCAAGGGCCTTTTTGAGCTCGTCCGCCTCATTGCGGTGGGCTACAGCGATCCGCTGAGCCTTGCATTCGGCGAGTTCAGTAGACGCAGCAAACTTGGGTAGTTCGGCGAAAACCGCATCGTAGGGATCGGCCAGGGCGGCGAGCATGCTCTCCTCAGAGCGAGCCACCGTCGCATGCACCTCAGCCTGCCGCAGCAGTAGCGCCAGTCTCTCAAACTGCGTTTCTTCCCTAAAAACCACTAGAACACGATTCATCAAAGCGCGATGCAACTCTGCACTACCAGCGAGGTTAGCACGCACTCGCGGTGGGTCGCAGTTGTTGGCCTACGGTGATTCCGGGGCTGCGGTGTTTGTGAAACAAACGCCGTTGATCTAGTATGCTCCTTCAACGGGCCTCACGCCCTCGATGCCAACTATGTTGGTCGTGGTGCCAATCAAGTTGACACCGGAGAGTTCGGGACCTGTTCAAGCACTAGACAACTCACTGGAATCGCAGCAATGACTACTTGGCCGTTGCTTTGCTTCTCTAGGCATCGATACTACACACCTCTACTTTCCTTGGTCTCTACTACAAAGCCCTTTCTTAGGAAGTCCCATGCGCAAAACACCACGATCGAATCTACTCGTCACAAGCTTGCTAGCACCTGCCCTGGTTGCTGGCGCCCTTGCCGTCACTCTGGCTGGTTGCCCGGATCGTGAGGTCGCGAAAGTCGACCCTCGCCAAAACCGAGAGCAAAAGAAAGAAGTTCCGGTTCAGACTAACCGCAACATCGACATTCTCTTTGTCATCGATAACTCGGGCTCAATGAAGGAAGAGCAGGCCTCTCTGGTCACCAACTTCCAGAACTTCATCAATGTTCTGGACGGCATTGATGGTGGCCTTCCCGACGTTCACATCGGTGTGGTCTCGACCAATGTCGGTGCTGGTCTCTACGACGGCATCGCTGGTTGTGAGATCGATGGCGATAACGGTCTTCTGCAGAACGGCGATGACGCCTGCGAAGCGCCGAACGACCGGTACATAGAAGACCTCGTGAACGACGACGGCAGCCGCAATCGCAACTACGACGGCGAGAACTTGGCAGCGACATTCTCCTGTATCGCTGAGCTCGGCATCACTGGTTGCGGTTTCGAGCAACCTCTCGAGTCAATGCGACGCGCACTCAACGGCTCCAACCCCCTAAATGATGGCTTCCTTCGCCCTGACGCCTTCCTAGCCGTCATCATCATTTCCGATGAGGACGACTGCTCGGTCCAAGAGGATGGCGGTGGCATGTTCAACCCAGATTCCGCTCTCGACAACATCGATAGCTCACTTGGCTTCCTCAACTCCTTCCGCTGCTTTGAGTTCGGTGTCCAATGCGAGCCAGACGAGAACCCGCGCTCTACCGGCCCTCGAGCCGACTGCGTACCTCGGGCTGATTCTGCGTACATGTACGACGTCGACGAGTACGCCAACTTCCTCAAGAGCCTCAAAGACGAACCAGGCCAGATCATCGTGGCTGGCATCATTGGGCCACCCACCCCGGTTATAGTTGGCCTCGATAGTGGTGAGCCCGCTCTCAATCCTTCTTGCGGCATCGACGATGGCAACGGACAGGTCGCTGACCCAGCCGTTCGTATCAACGCCTTCCTCTCAGCGTTCCCGAACCGCAATACATCCACCACGATTTGCAATGACGACTTGAGCGACGCTCTCACCGTTATCGCCGAGCTGCTTAAAGAGGTCATCGGCCAGCCCTGCATGGAGGGTTACCTAACACTCGACGAGGGCGAGCCAGATTGCTCGGTGACAGATGTTCGCTACCTCAACCAGGATGGCCAAGAAGAGTCGATCATTCCCAAATGCAACGTCGGGCTAGACAACCTGCCCTGCTTCCACTTCGTAGAGGACACCGAGACATGCAGTATTGATCTGTATCCAACACAGCTCACCCTGGTCATCGAGCGCGCCACCTCCGAGGTTCCCTCCAACACTACGGTCGTTGCTCGCTGTGTTGGCTGTGTCGTTGAGGAGATCGATGAAGATGATGACGGAACGCCTGATGGACGCGACACGGACTGCGATGGCGACATCGACGAACCACTCATGTAGTTCAAGTAGTTCAATCACATTATGACCAGTTGAAAAGG
>JAAEPE010000326.1 GCA_024222395.1 Myxococcales bacterium | reverse complement strand
CTGTGTTGGCTGTGTCGTTGAGGAGATCGATGAAGATGATGACGGAACGCCTGATGGACGCGACACGGACTGCGATGGCGACATCGACGAACCACTCATGTAGTTCAAGTAGTTCAATCACATTATGACCAGTTGAAAAGGGCGCCTACGTAGGCGTCCCTTTTTCTCTTCCGGACTAGCCCTTGGGCACTCGACTACGGGTACAGTCCGCCCGTGGCCGATCCTCGCAAACCGCTCATCACCGCCAACATGGTGACAGCGACTCGTCTCTTGGCGATGCCGGTCATGACGTATTTGATCTACCAGGCGCCGTGGACCAGCGGCAGCAACACATCCTGGTGGGCGGCCATCATTATCGGCACCGTCATCGCGTGCACGGACTTCGTGGACGGCTACCTGGCGCGCAAATACGGGCCGACCGTCTTTGGCGGAATGCTCGACCCACTTGCCGACAAGATCTTTGTCGCGCTGCTCTACCTCTCGGTGATGGACATCGGGGCGAGCATCGGCTTCTTCCCGATATGGGCGGTGGGACTGCTCTTCATTCGCGAATTCCTGGTTACCTCGATTCGCAGCGCGTACGAGTGGCGAGGTCTGCAACTCAAGACCAGCTACTTTGGTAAGGTCAAAACTTGGGTGCAGATGCAGGGCATCATCACGTTCTTCATTGCCGCACTTATCGGTAAGGACGACATGGTAGTAGCCCTGCTGATCGTTAGCGTCCTTCCGGTCTTGGGCTTGGCATTTCTCTGGTTTGCAAAAGGCATATTCCATCGAAGCCTCGCGATGTCGTTGCCCTTCATGCTTGCGACGGTAGCCCTCTTCGCAGTGCCCGATAGCTTGCAAACGAGCATGGCAATCGGCGTCTACGGCATCTGTCTCATCACCTGGCTTAGCGGCCTAGACTACCTACTTGGTGCCATTCCGACTCTTAGCAAGGCCGGCGGTTTTCACCGTGCGGACCTAATGCGCGTGCTGGCCGCCATTGCGACACCGGTATGCGCCACCCTTGCCCTTATCTACAGCGACGCGCCCGCGGCGCCGGTACTGCTCATCGTGGCAGGAGAGCTCGCCGTCGGCGGCCTAGATAATCTTCTCTCTCGTCACAGAGCATCATCGAGCGCTTGGAGCTTTGGCGCACGATCGCTTGGCAGTGCGGGCTTGCTGCTGGCAGCGGTACTCATCGAGAGCCAAACCGACGTCCTAGCATGGGCTGCCATGGTGCTCTCACTCATCGGTGTCACCCACGAGTTCTGGCGCGGCAAAGACCACTACCTCGATGACAAGAAACTCGACGAGCAGCTAACCATCGACGAAGAGTAAGTCGTCTCGGCGAACCTTCTCCCAGCCGAAGTCAGAGAGTAGCTCGCCAGGAGTACATGGCCGATCAGAAGCTCGTAATCCTGCAAGCCGGGCGAGTAGGCCACAGAACCCTGGGCCAGAGTGACGCGTGCGCAGCTCTTCAAATGGCATGGAGCCGTGCAGCTTGGCAAGCTTCTGCTTGCGGCTCCCGAGCAATAGAAAGTGATGACGATACTCTGGGTGCGCGTATCCCAATAGGGATTGCAGCTGATACTGGGTCGCGGTACTACTCGCCAGATCGCGCCCGCGCACCACGTGGGAGACCTGGCTGGCCGCATCGTCTACGACGACGACGAGGTGATAGGCGATGACTCCGTCCGCCCTTCTCACGATCGGATCACCCATCTCGGCCGCTGGGCGCTGCGATAGATCTAGCCCGCTGGCGTCCTCTAGGACGAGATGAGTGTCGGGAAGACGCACGCGCAGAGACTCAGGACAGTCTCTCCAATTCGAAGTGGCCATCGGCCGATTCTGGCAGGTATTGGCATAGGCAAAGCTCCCATCTGGAGCCCGCCTTCCTTGCGCGCGTCTCTCTTTGCGTGAGCATTGACAGGGGTAGAGCAGGCCGCGTGCCTGCAGGGAATCGAGAGCAGCTTCATGCTGAGGGCCAAGGCCGCTCTGCCAGGTGGTTGCGTCCCAATCGAGCCCGAGCCAACCAAGAGCCTCGAGCATGCCCTCGTGCTGCCCCGGTCGCAGACGAGTGTGATCGAGATCTTCTAGACGTAGCACCACGTCGCGACCACTCGATCTCGCGTCGAGCCAACAGAGGAGAGCCGCCAGCAACGTGCCCGGATGTGCAGAACCAGTAATGGAGGGCGCGAAGCGACCGCGGCCGCCTCCTATCACTCGGCTCTTACCCGACGACTCGGTTGCGTCCACCGTTTTTGGCTGCGTAGAGGTTCTCGTCTGCTTCTTTGATGAGCACCGAGGGCTCGACGATGAGATCACCGCCATCGTTGTTGAGCGTTGTGACACCGAGAGAGATGGTGATCTGGAAGCTATCGCCCTCGTACTCGAATGGAGTGGAGTCGGTGAGGGTACGAATCTGCTCCGCAAAGGCCATGGCGCCAGCATGGCCGGTCTCAGGAAGAACGCAGGCGAATTCTTCACCACCGTAGCGAGCTAAGAGTTCTTCTTTGCGAGTACGCCCCAAGAGCATTCGACAGAGCTCTTTGAGCACATAGTCGCCGGTGAGGTGCCCATGAGTATCGTTGACTGCCTTGAAGCGATCGATGTCGAACATGATAAGGGAAAGCGGCCGCCCATACCGAGAACAACGAGCGATTTCTCGTTCTAGGAACTCTAGGAAGTAGCGTTTGTTGTGGGCGCCGGTAAGACCATCGACGATGGTCATGCGGTAAATCTCCTCGTGATACGAGGTCTCGATTCCGGTTCCAGAAAGGAATTTGAAGATCGCCGAACCAATCTTTACGAAGTCGGCGTCTCGCAGAGGTGAGCGCTGCACCGGAACATCATTGATGTACGAGCCATTGGTGGATCCGAGGTCTTCGACAAACCACTGCTCTTCCACTCGATAGACGCGGGCATGGCGACGACTCACCGAATCGCGATCAATCTGAATGTCGCAATCGGAGCCCCGGCCGACGACGATTTCTGTCTCGCCCAAACCCCAGCGCTTGCCAAGCTCTGGCCCCGGTGGGTAGATGAGCACCAGGCAGGCATCGCCGCCCGTCGCCTTGGGCTTGACGCCCTGGACGTTGGTAATCCTTGTCTTCCACTCACTCACGTCGGGGAGAAATGGTAGCACTCAAGACCTATCAATTCGGATACCTGGGCCGAGGTATTTTGCCTCCAAGGGACACGCGATGTGGGTGCCTGGCTCTTGGCATCAAACATTAGGACGCTGTTGCCAAGCAGGCTTGACAGCCAGAGTCCCAGCGCAGGTTGAAGCTCCCCAGCGCAGGCTGAAGCAAAAGTTTGTGATTCCTATATAGTTTGGGCCTCATGCGCCACGTCATTGCAATTGATCAAGGAACAACAGGAAGCACGGTCTTGGTACTCGACGAGAGCCTCAATACCGTTGGCAAGGTGAACGCAGAGTTCCCACAGATCTATCCGAAGCCAGGTTGGGTGGAGCACGATCCCGAGGAGATCTGGAAGTCGGTTTGTATCGCTCTCGAGGGGGCCATCTCCAAGGCGCGCATTGACGGCGCAAGCATCGCAGCCATCGGCATAACGAATCAGCGAGAGACCGGGCTTCTTTGGGACGGCAAGACACTGCGTCCTGAGCGCAATGCCATCGTCTGGCAAGATAGACGAACGGCGGATACATGCCAGGCGATGGAGGCACGCGGGCTTGAGGAAGAGGTGCGCAAGCAGACCGGCCTTGTACTCGACCCCTATTTCAGCGGCAGCAAGCTCGGATGGATGCTCGATGAGGACAGTGGGAGGCGCAAGCGAGCGGCAAGCGGCGAACTCTGCTTCGGCACTATCGACTCCTATCTTGTGTCCCGGCTGTCTGGCGGAGCAGCGCACATAACAGATGTGAGCAACGCCTCCAGAACAATGCTGATGGATATCGACTCCATGCAGTGGAAACCGAGTCTCCTCGAGCTCTTCGATGTGCCTCTCGAGTGCCTGCCCGAGATTCGCAGCTCCTCCGAGGTCTACGCTGAGACCAAGGGTGTGCCAGGTGTGCCTGATGGTGTGCCGATTTCTGGAATCGCAGGTGATCAACAAGCCGCGCTCTTTGGTCAAGCGTGCTTTGAATCTGGCAGTGCCAAATGCACCTACGGAACTGGCGCCTTCATCTTGATGAATACCGGCACCAAGAGGCCACATTCAGATTCGGGACTACTAAGCACGGTGGCTTGGAAACTCGGAGCCGATGGCCCGGGCTACTACGCCCTCGAAGGCTCGGCGTTTATTGCAGGGGCTGCTGTTCAGTGGCTGCGCGATGGCCTTGGCCTCTTTTCCGAAGCGATCGAAATTGAAGCAATGGCCGGCGAAGTCGAAGACTCTGGCGGCGTCGTATTGGTTCCCGCATTCGCAGGGCTGGGCGCCCCGCATTGGCGCCCCAACGCCCGCGGCATCATCACAGGGCTCACTCGTGGCACTACCAAGGCGCACATCGCGAGGGCGGTACTCGAGGGAATTGCGTTGCAGAACTTCGACATCTTGCAAGCCATGAAGAGTGACTCTGGACACGATTTGAGGAGCTTCAAGGTAGACGGAGGTGCTGCAGCAAACAATCTGCTTATGCAGCTGCAGGCAGACATTCTCGATACAGAAATCGTACGTCCAGAAACCCTCGAAACAACTGCGCTTGGTGCAGCTTTCCTCGCGGGGCTGGGAGCAGGAGTGTGGAAGGACAAAGAAGAACTCCGACGAGTGTGGCGAGAAGACCGGCGATTCACACCCAATATGTCAGCGGAAGACAGACAGGAGAAGCTCTCGGGGTGGAATGACTCCGTAGCGAAAGCCTAGACCGCCGAGCATAAAGCCTGTTCGTTCTGGCGGCCCCTTCTTCCCGATTGCGGCGTTGTTCATATCGTCACTTGTCCCGACAAGCTCCTCATTCACGCCTTGCACTCGAAAAGAAATGACTCGCTATTTCTAATCATCCTTTATGCTCGGCAGTCTAGGCGATGCTACCGTTGGTGTGTGCAGGCAAGATACCTCGGGATTTTCGTAGCTCTTATCTTGGTCACAGGCTCGGCCGCAAAGGCCAGTGCCCAGTACAGCGTTCCTTCCCAGGCGACACGCAGCAGTAGCAATCCGATCGAAATTGCGAGGGGCCCTATCGAGGCCGTCAGACGCAAGCCGCCACAGCTTCCATGGGAAATTGGCACAAGCCTCACCTTTGTGACGAGCAAAGAGAGCCTGACGGGCCAGGAACTGGCGTTTACCGACGTCATGCTGCTCAGGCTGCATGCGATGGTTTCCCTGGGGCGCTTTGAAGTATTCGGCGGAACCGACATACTCCCCAAGCAGCCCAGCTACACCAACGAGCACATTTGGCAAGGCTCGTTGGCCGGAGTTCGAACGGTCCTCGATAAGAACATCTCTGTGTGGGCCCGGGGACAGGGCGGGCCACAGCTCGATAAGTCAGGTTTCTGGGCTGGAGCCGATGCTGCAGCCCAGTATCGCTACGAGCTACAAGACGTTCTCTTCTTTGAAACCGCGCTCGGACTCTCGCACACACACCTATTCTTCAAAGAGGATGTCGGCCGTGAGTACTTCCTCGATGAGGTCTTCACAAGCGTTGGACTCGCCCTTCACGACCCTGGCCACGGCAAGTTTGGGATGTGGCTAAACTTCGACTACTACTACCCCGTCTTTCACCGGCCCACGACAGGAACCCCCGACCCGGAAACCCTTGGCGCTCTGGACCCGCAGCCGCGTGTAAACATGCACATCGGCGCGCTGGGTGCCATCACCGAGAACGTCAGCCTCTTCATCGAATACTCGATACTCGACCGAGGAGCCCAGGAAACCGAAACGACCACGCTCCCTGTGCTAAATACAGGGTTCGATCAGCGCCAGATCATCTTCGGTTTCATGCGTCACTTCGGTGGATAAAACCACAGATAGAAAACGATGTCGTCTCCTTGGCGAGAGAGCATGATGCTCTCCGCTTTTCCCAAGAAACCTCTCTCGTCCTGCAGAGCGTCTGCGAGTTTTACCAGCCCTTGGGCGTCGCCACTGGCGAGCCGGATCCTGCAATGGATGGTGCGACAGGCGAGTTCCTCGATGCGCTCGATGCCAGTCCCTGACTCTACGAGCTCTTGCACGAGACCTCGGATGAGTTCGCTGTGCTTGCTCGCCTCTTCTTCATCTAGACCGCCGAGCGCAAACAATGATCGGTCTGATGGTCCTGCTTTCCCGATTGCAGCGTTGCTCATTTCGTCATTTGCCCCGGCAAAATCCTCATTCGCGCCTTGCACTCGAAAGATCGGAACTCACCATCCTCGGTCATTCTTTTCACTCGACGGTCTAGCTCTCTCGCCGTCCCGGTATCGTCATGTGCTGGGGCATCGACGGCGCCGGTCGTCATCTGGACCCCAGGCTCCGAGGGCGGCTTCTCGGAGCCGCGAGAGAGCAAGAAGATGCCCAGTGCATGCGCCAGCGCTATGGCTGGCTATGGCTGCAACCAAGATTCGCCTCATGGGTAGGGTGTATGTGCTTTGCATCCGAGTGCCTACTGCTAGACTTCGCGCGTGGAGCAGCACTCCAAGAAGGTCGCCAGCAGAGGCGTCACCAAGAAGCGTCCACGTATCGCCATCGAACGGCGCTACGACGGCGGGGTCGTCTACTGGGCCGCCAAGCTCTATGCGTTTTCGGCTTTCGTCGCAGTAGCCGGCTTAGCTCTCACTGGAGTATTCACGTATAGTCACTTTGCCAAGGAAGCGCCGCAGGCCCCCGATCTCACGCACTACGCCAAGGTCGTTCCCGCAGTCTCTCGCATGTACGCCGCGGATGGGACCTTGCTTGCCGAGTTTGCCGAAGAGTGGCGAGAAATCACGCCATACGACGCCATTCCCAGCCAGCTCGCAAGTGCTTTTCTTGCTGCCGAGGACCACGATTTCTACGAGCACAAAGGCCTCTACTTCAAGGGTATAGCTCGGGCGGCATGGCGCAACATCACCGCAGGCGACTTTGCCCAAGGCGGTTCGACGATCACGCAGCAAGTCGCGAAGCAATTCTTGAGCAGCGACAAGTCGCTGGACCGAAAAGCCAAGGAAGCCATCATGGCGAGGCGGCTTGAAGCTACCTACAGCAAAGAGGCCATTCTCTCGGTCTACCTAAACCACATCTTCTTGGGCAATGGGGCCTATGGAGTAAAGGCGGCGGCCCTGCGCTACTTCGACAAGAAGCTTGAAGAGCTGACAGTGAGCGAAATCGCTACCATCGCGGGGCTAGCCCAAGCGCCCACACGCTATTCGCCAAGTCGTCATCCCGAGCGCGCGACTGCACGGCGAAACAAGATTCTCGATCGCATGGTTCAGCACGGGTACCTGAGCAACGAAGAGGCTCTTGCGGCGAAGGCCGAGACTCTCAAAGTCAGAAGCTATCGCAACATCTTCGGCGATCAATCTCCCTACTATTCACAGCACATTCGCACCTATGTGGATAAGCGCTATGGCGAAGAAGCGCTTGCAAAGCAAGGGTTGCGAGTAGAGGCGGCAGTCGAGCCCGTCACAGATGCGCTGGCCTACGAGAACATCGACTACGGAGCGCACAAGCAGGACAAACGCCAGGGATGGCGAGGGCCCGTGGCCTCTCTCGACGAGCGCTCTAGGGAAATATTCCTAGAACGGGCAAAGACCATGTATGGGGATGCCGATCTCGAGCCCAAGCGTCGCTATTTGGGGCTAGTGACAAGCCTTGCGGCGAAGACCGCCACGGTAGAGGTGGCGGCGAAGCAATATGAACTCCCATTGAGCAATATGCGCTGGGCCTCTCCCTGGTCGAAGGCCGAAGCCATCAACGACGTTGAGATCAACAACATAAAATCTGCGATTCGGGTAGGAGACGTAATCTGGGTGCAGAAGGATGTCGTCGGAGACAAGGAGTTCGATCGCTGGTTTCTCGCCAAAGGTGTGAATCCACATTGGGCGGGCGTTCCGACCGAGGCGCGATTGGCTGATCTGCGATCCAAGGCAGAAGGTCGAGTCAAGCTCGATCAAGTCCCGCATCCCCAGAGTGCGATCTTCACGGGAGATCACGAGACCGGCTACGTCGCGGCCATGGTCGGGGGTACGGACTTCGACAGATCTGTCTACAACCGGGCCTATCAGGCCCTTCGCCAGCCTGGTTCCACATACAAACCTATCTACTACTCTGCAGCCTTTACCCATGGCTATGGCTACGATACCGCGCTCAATGATGTACCACGAGCGGAGATTGATCCGACCACTGGTGAGATATGGACGCCAGAAAACTTCCAAGGCACCGTGGACAATAAGGTGAGTTTGGAATACGCCATGGTCTTTTCAAAGAACGTCGCATCGGTGGACGTATTCAAGAAGGTTGGCGCGGACAACGTAGAGAAGTGGGCGAGGCGACTTGGTTTTACTACGAAGATTTTCGCAGACAAAGCTCTAGCGCTTGGAGCATCGAGCACCAAGTTGCACGAGTTGAGCAAGGCCTTCGCGATTTTCGCTCGCAATGGCCGAGACTTCGAGTGGACGTGGGTTCGTCGCATCTTCGATCGCGAAGGCAACCTGCTCGAAGACAACACGGTCTACTACGATCCCATGTTACCGGCGGCGGACAGACTCGATCGTCTCGCCCTGCGGGCAGGCGTGGAGGTTCCCCAAGCGATTCCAATGCGCGCAGCGTTTCTCACTAGCAAACTTCTTAGGCAGACAATTAGGAGTGGCTTCTCCGAAATCGTGAGACGTACAGACATCATCTCAGCGGGTAAGACCGGGACCTCAAGTGCGACAATGGACAACACCTTTGTCTCATACACGTCGCGCTGGCTCACCACCGTGTGGATGGGGGACGATATGAGACAAAGGCCGCTGGGCGTAAAAGACGCCGCCTACATGACCGTAGAACCCATGTGGGCTCGCTTCATGCACAAAGCTGCCCAGGGACATCCAAACAAGGAGATCCCATGGAACGTGCCCGAGGGCATGAACCTCAAAGACCGGGGCGATCACTCTCGCGGCAAGACCATGCAAATGCCGCTTGTCTACATCAAGCCGCTTCGCAAGCCCAAGCCCGGCGAAGGTGGCTAGACCGTCGAGCGAAAAGAATGACCGTGGGTGATGAGTTCTGATTTTTCGAGTGCAAGGCGCGAATGAGGATTTTGCCGGGGCAAATGACGAAATGAGCAACGCTGCAATCGGGAAAGCAGGACCATCAGACCGATCATTGTTTGCGCTCGGCGGTCTAGCCTAAATTCGTCACCGGATTCAGGCTAGCGCCCGACGATGTCGGGCAAAGCAAGAAATCAAGGAATCGTCAGCTTGCCAGGCAACGAGTTAAGGCTCAGTGGTCCGTTTGATGTCGGAGCGGTGGCTTTCGTGCGCCTTTTGTTGAGCGAGGAGAAACTCAAGACGCGGCAATGCACTACATGTAGTGGGTGAGGTCTTAGACTGGCGGCTGCGGCTTAGGTCATTGCATCCGGTGCTCTGAGACGAGCAAGTGCCTGTACCAGGAGTTGCTTGCACGGGAACGCGCTTGAGAGACAGACATGAATTCGCCGGACACTGATCGAAACGATCGCCCCGACTTTGAAGAGTTTGTTG
>JAAEPE010000325.1 GCA_024222395.1 Myxococcales bacterium | reverse complement strand
ACTCTGCCGAGCAAGCCTGAACTCATAGAACGTCAAGAAGGTGAGTACACACGGCATGGGCATCTCTGCTTGATCGCCAACTTCTTTGTCACGACAGGCACCGTTCTGTATTCCACGATCGGAGAGACCCGCACCGAGACACGGACCTGGGTGTGAAGGGGAAACACGGAATCCTCAAATCGATGAAGACTCGGCGCGAATTTCTTGAGGACGTATCACACCAAATACGGTTTCAGTTTACGCCCCGTCATTGTTCTTGGATGAACCAGGTCGAGATCTGGTTCAGTATCTTGGCTAGGCGTGTGCTCAAGCGCGGCAGTTTTACGTCACTTGATGATCTCAAGAGCAAGCTAAACAGCTTCACAAACTATTTCAACGCCACCCTGGTGAAACCACTTTCCTGGACCTAAACCGGAAAGCCTCTGAAAGCATGAAGAATAACGATCACCACTTATGCCGAGGAAATCTAGTTGCCTCGGCCCCAAGGCTCGAGAACCAGAGCCTTCTGCTCTCGTTCAAAGCCGTGGGCGAGGAAGCGTTCTGCGAGCTCCGAGTGGCGGGCAATCTCCCCATCGATGTGGGAGATTCGAAGCGTGTGCTTTTCGGCGAGTTTCGGCAGAAGAGCTCTTAGCGTCTCGTCAAGAGAGTCGTCTCGTCGATAGGTTAGCAATTTGCCGCTATGCAGGTAGCAAATCGGCTTACCAGCCCAGCACAAGAGCCAAGCGCCCGCTCGTCGGGCACCTTTGCCCAGTGGCCAGGGAAGGGCGGCCCCCCAGGGATTCGCCGGGTCGCAGGCTGAGAATAGCTGCCCTAGCGGCCCTTCCTGGCCGGTATCTCGCAGGCGATCGACAGTGCCGGGACGCGCATATTGGTTGCCCTGAAAGGCTTCGACGAAGTAGCCGCGTCGCAGCGTGCCGCGTTCCTCCATGAGCCGCAGCACCGCACCGGCGTCGCTGCCGAGAATCGTACCTCCCAAGTCTCTCGAGACCACTCCAAAGCAATCTAGAGTGGCCTCGGCTTGAGCATGGGCGCGCTGGGTTATACCGCGTTCCGAGGATAGTGCGTCGCCAACTACGCCAGTGGTGCTCGACCAGCGCCCAGCCTGAGACTGCATGCGCACTTTCATCTTCGCCCGGGAGTTGCGTGGTCGGGACTTCAGGCCCCGCAAGAATGCCGGCGTATCGTTGGTTATTCGGCCCAACCAGACCAGCTCCGCCACAGCACTTCTGAGTTCGTCGGGGTCGCTCTGCAACTCGAGGCCCACGAGGAAGGATGCGCCCTTGCTCTGGAGCTCTTCATCGAGCCGGTGAGCGAGGGGGGATGCGCCTTCTGGGAGTTCTTCTGGCGAGGGCAAGAGAAGCCTGGCGTGCTTGCGCATCACGATTCGGACTTTCCCATCCGTGGTCCCCAGGGCTCCTGCCCCCATCCAGAGAAGTTCTCCCGACGCGCAAAGGGTATCGAGCATATCGGGGCGGTAGTCGGCGACTCGCGCTGGCAAGATGCGCGCTTCCAAATCCGAGAAGGGGAGAGGCAATCCTGCCAGTTTCTCAATAGCCTCTCGCAGAGCGGATATGCCGTGTCCCGGATTCGCCAATCCTTGTTCTCTCCACAAGAAGGCTGTGTAGCGGGCGGCGGATACTGGAGTGATTGCCCCACGCAGAGCCTCTAGACTGCGGCGGCGTATGCGCCTTAGGACGTCGGGGTGGCAGTAGTGTGAATTGCTGCTTCCCGGAACCATATGGCCATAATCGAGCCGTCCACGATTGTAGAGCTCTCGCAGTGTCTCAGCGGCTTTCTCATCGGAACACGCGACATGTTCCGCTAGGGAACTTGGCGAGAACGGGCCACGGCGGCTTGCGAAGCGTAGCGTGAGTTCGAGAAGAGCAGCGGGCTCTGGCGCTAGAAACGCCTCGGGAATATTCGGCGGCAGGCGGACGCCGATTGCGTCGCGATAGTGGCCGGCATCTTCACAGGCGATCAGAACTACGTTGCCTCCAATTTGAATCTCACATGCCCTCCCGCTCTCGAATAGCTCTTCTATCCATGGAGCCGGGGGGGCTGTGCAGCGCTCGCTCAGTGCATCGCGGCTGAGTGCCCCCAATCTGCGCAACATATCGTGCAGCTCGCTTTCGTCTCTGGCATGTCTTGTGGAAGCAAGGTACTGCAGCTCTGCTTCGACATCGATGAGGGCCTCTGGGACAAGAAAATCTCTTAGGTCCTCGGTGCCTAGCAGCTCTCGCAAGAAGGAGCGGTCCAACGTGAGAGCCTGGGCTCGCCTTTCTGCCGCCGGTGCGTCTCCTTCGTAGAGGAATGCGGCGATATACGAGAAGACGAGGGAACGAGCGAATGGCGAGGGCGCCCTCGTCTCCACTGGTTCGATACCCACATGCCCTGCCTCACATGCCTCAAGGAGCGTCTTGAGAGCCGGCATGTCGAAGACGTCTTGCATGCACTCGCGGTAGGTCTCGATGAGAATGGGAAAGCTCGCGTGTCGCTTGGCCACACCGAGAAGCTGTTGCGATTTGAGCCTTTGAAGCCAAAGGGGCGTCCTTCGCCCCGGTCTTTGCCTTGGCAAGAGCAGGGCCCTGGCTGCATTTTCCCGAAAGTGCGTCGCGAAGAGAGGGCTATCCGATAGCTGTTCGACCACCTGCTCCACCACTTCGCTTGAACGTGGAATGAGTAGGGCTAGGTCGGGGGCTCGCCCTGTATCCGGGAGACGAAGTGCGATGCCATCGTCTGTCCACTGCACCTGGCAGTCCCCGAGCCCGCGTGCTGCGAGAAGGGCACCAATGGCCAAAGCCCAGGGCGCGTGCACTCGACGACCATAAGGGCTGAGAATGCACAGCCGCCAATCACCAACCTCGTCGCAGAAACGTTCGATTACGATGGTGCGATGACTTGGAAGGCTGCCCGTGGCTTCGCGTTGCTCGACCAAATAGCCTAGGAGATTCTCTGCCGCTTCGGGCCCGAGCTTGTAGTCGGCCTGCCACTTCCTTGTGAATTCCGAATTATTCTCAGGTGAGCTCTCTTGGTTGAAGTTATCGCAAAACTCACCAAGCTTCACGCCCAAGGCTGCTGGGCGACCGGGCCCCTCGCCGTGCCAGAAGGGCATCGTGCCGCTCTCTCCGGGGGCAGGCGCCACGATGACCTGATCCCGTGTGATGTCGAGAATGCGCCAGGTGGAAGCTCCCAAGAAGAAGGTATCGCCACGCCGAGCCTCATAGACCATTTCCTCGTCAAGCTCTCCGATTCGAGCGCCGCCCACGCCGAGGTGTACAGCGAATAGCCCACGATCGGGAATCGTGCCGCCATTGACGAGGCTTATCATCTTGGCCCCTCGGCGCCCTTCCACCATATCGAGCTGGCGGTCCCACACAATGCGTGCCGGAAGCTCGAGAAGCTCATCGCCAGGGTAGCTTCCGCTCAGCATTGAGAGCACGGCACTGAGTGCCGATAGACTAAGGTCTGCATAGCAGTGGGAGCGGCGGATGAGTGCGTGCAAATCGGATACCTTCCACGACCGCAAACTACACATGGCCACGATTTGCTGCGCCACCACGTCGAGACAGTTGAGTGGGATAGTTGTTTCCTCGACGTCACCTTCAAGCATGCATTTGCCGATCACCGTCGACTCGAGGAGGTCGCCCTTGAACTTTGGCATGATGATGCCGTGGGAGCGCACTCCAAGGGAGTGGCCGGCACGCCCCACGCGTTGAAGACCGCTCGCGACCGACCCCGGGCTTTCGATTTGCACCACCAAGTCGACCGTGCTCATGTCGATTCCGAGCTCGAGTGAGCTTGTCGAAACCAAGGCGCTTAACTCCCCCGCTTTGAGCTGCGCCTCGATGAGCTTTCGCTGATGTCTCGCCACCGAACCATGGTGGGCGCGGCACAGATCGCTCTCGGCGAGATCGTTGAGTCCTAGAGCAATACGCTCACTCAGCCGCCTGCTATTGCAGAATATGAGCGTCGTCGTGTTCTTCTGAACCATGTCTAGCAGGCGAGGCAATATGGTCTCCCATATGCCCCCCTCGTTATTCCTCGGCTTCTTTGCTGGCGAAGACTCGCTCTCGGTGGAGGGCGCCGGGGCCACGGGCTTCGGCATGAGCACCTGCAGGTCGAGCACAGGCGGCGTGCTGCAGTCGACGATGGCGACGTCTCGGTAGCCACCCAGGAATTTTGCGATTCGCTCCAGCGGGCGTTGTGTTGCTGAGAGCCCGACTCGCTGGACGCGGTCTTCGCAGAGTGCATCGAGCCGCTCGAGAGATAGACTCAGGTGAACGCCTCGTTTGTTGCCGGCGAGAGCGTGAATCTCGTCGACGATAACCGTCTGCACACTCCGAAGCGTCTCCCGCGCTTTCGAGCCGAGTAGGAGGTAGAGGGACTCAGGAGTGGTGATAAGAATTTCACCTGGGTTTCGAAGCTGCTTGCGCCGCAGGCTCGGTGAAGTGTCTCCTGTGCGTACATCGATGCGAATTTCTCTGAGAGTGTGACCACTCGCTTCCCGTATTCCCGCGAGGGGGACTTGGAGGTTCTTCTCAATATCGTAAGCCAAGGCCTTGATTGGCGATACATAGAGCAGCCGAACTCCTCCTTGCTCATCGGCTGGTGCATGTAGGAGTGCGTCCAGGCTGGCAAGGAAGGCGGCCAAGGTTTTGCCACTCCCTGTTGGAGCGAGCAGGAGTGCGTGGTCGCCGGCCATGAGTCTGGGCCACCCATAGAGCTGCACCGGCGATGGTGCTGTGAAGGTCTTGCTAAACCACTCTCGGGTGGAGGAGCTAAGGGCTGCCAAGGGATCCGACATCGTTGGGCTTGACTCTATCGCGGTGGGGGCACCACTGCTCTACACTTGACCTCATGAACATGCATTCCGAGGCAATCACCATCGCAACGCACGGCCGAGGAACTACTGAAATCACATCGGAAGTTCAGAGGGCGGTCGCCGCCTCGGGGATTGTCGTCGGCCTGTGCAATGTCTTCATCCACCACACCAGCGCTTCCCTCATAGTGTGTGAGAACGCCGACCCAAGTGTGCGCTCAGATCTAGAACGCTTTGCGGCGAAGCTAGTGCCCGATGGAGACCCGCTCTTCGAGCACATCGATGAGGGAGTGGACGATATGCCGGCTCACGTACGGAGCATTCTGACCCAAACCTCGCTGGCCCTGCCAATCGACGAAGGGCGCTGTAGTCTCGGGACGTGGCAGGGCGTCTTTCTCTGGGAGCACCGTCACACCGCGCACCGGCGCAAAATCACCCTCACCTTACTCGGCCGCTAGCGATTGTCACGGATTCGCTTCGAGCTCGATCCACTTTGCCACGAGGAGAGCTTCGCTAGAAGGGAATGCACCACCTGTATGCGTCCCCCGCGTGTAGAAGCGAGAATCTAGCGGAGTGGGTCAGGGCCAAGGCGAAACGTCCAACAGCAATCATCGCCTCCAATCAAAGCAACACATGGGCCAGTATGCGTCCCAAGTAGAGTCGGGCAGTTCCGCGGGATGTCCACATGTAGGT
>JAAEPE010000324.1 GCA_024222395.1 Myxococcales bacterium | reverse complement strand
CTCTAGCGTCGCCATGTCGTCGTCGTCGCCCATTTCCTATCCCCTCCCCCGAGATCGCCACTCACTCCACACGGCTGCCCGACCCTCGCCGTGCTGTAGAAAGCCTCTGTCTTCGATCAGAACATCAGCACGTGGTGCGTCCAACAGATTTCGACGGAGCCTGATGCTTTCGACACCAATTCTGCACTCGCCGGGTCTCCGTTGAACCAGCCGCGATGGGGGGATGGAACTGTGGCCAGCTGTTCCGCGTAAGGACGGCGCGGGATCAACCACCATGAGTAGGCAGCGATAACGACGACGAAGTAGCGACTTTATTTACCGAGAGAGAGAGGGATCCCTCTCTCCCGATATCGGGTAAGGAGGTAAATGTCGAGCTCCAATCTGGGATATCTGTCTGGGCGCAACCGGCGACAAAAACTGGGGGTTTGCAGAATACATGATCAGACAACGGGAAATATGGGAAGATGCGCAGAAGGGAGAGATTGATCGCCTAGGTGGACGACAAACACGAGGTACTTTCCTCCTGAATTCCATCGTGAACAACCAGACGACGTACCGCCGGCGAGCGTCGCGAGAGCGACGGCGGATTTGCTCGACTTCGCCATAGTTGTATAAAAGGGCCCCTTCTTACCAGAGATGGAGTTTACGGAGCTGCTCAATGAAGACAAACCCGCGCCTCTTGGAGAGGACGCCGTCGAGGTGGAGCGAGGAGAGTGTCACGTTGCCCAGCACGCCCTT
>JAAEPE010000323.1 GCA_024222395.1 Myxococcales bacterium | reverse complement strand
CTGCGCTTGTCGATCGCTTTGTTCAGCATTGCCACGTCATGGACATCGATGCCGACTCGTGGAGGGAGAAGGAGGCACGCGAGTTTGCAGCTAAGCCGACGTCCAAGCCACGAGCAAAGCCTAAGCGCAAACCGGCGAATAGGGCCAAAGTGAGGCGCTAGGCGCAGCTGGCGAGATGTCGACTTCGTGGCCAGAATTCGTCGGAAAGTCTTGGCCATCTACACGCAGGCTGCGGTTCCCTTTGATGCGCAAGGCGACCTTCTCGAATCGCTGAGATTTAGATGCGAAGTTGCCTTTGAGCCTCTTTCGGCGCTTCGCGAAGTGCCCTCATGTCGGCTGGGCTCAGCTCTATATCAAACGTTGGAACCTGCTTGAGACCGTAGAGGTCTGTCATGCTCTGCGCCTGTGAAGACGCAGGTTCGTGTGCCTTCTTTTTGGTACACGCGAAGACCGACACTGCCGCGACGACGAGAGCGAGGTAGGCCATCGAGTTTGGTCGAACGATAGGCATTGCAAAATGCTATGTCATGCTATCAGGCTCTCGTCGCAGCATGTGATTCAGAACACCGCCGCTAGACGGTGTTCTGAGCGAGTTCTCGAGGGGGTCGCCGTCGATGTTAAGGGGCTGCTAGAGCCGTGCCTTGCCCCGAATCGACTCGACATCCCTCGACGCGAGCGGCGCAAGTTCCTGTTGAGATCCGCTGCAAGCTTGTGCAGATTGCCTGCGAGCGACCAGCGGCTCAAGAGCCTCCCGCGCCATTCCGTGACATATGGACATACGAGTCGCTTGCTCGCTCACTTGAGGAGCAAGG
>JAAEPE010000322.1 GCA_024222395.1 Myxococcales bacterium | reverse complement strand
TAGAGCGCCAGCGGCGCACCGTTTCAAGCCGAGAAACGTCGTCTCGGCCGTTTCTCTTTCGTCCCATGCATTGGCTCTACACCTTCTAGATGCACAGCGCAGGAGGGCGATTGGTAAGGGGTTCACGTACTATCGCACCCACAGCCACAGGATGAACTACTGCAGGTATCGCCAAAATGGATGGCCAATCGGCTCGAGGCTCCATCGAAAGCGCTCATCGATATGTGCTGCAGGCTAGAATGAAGCGCGCAGGACAACACTGGAGCCACAAGGTTGCCGCCGCCATGGCAGAAATGTGTGCCCATTATGTCATCGCTGGACCTGCACGATTTCACCAGGCTATCGAAGATGCAAAATTCGACACAAAAATCACTGCCTAGACGGAATCCCTACAATTGATCTCGCACCCGCGTGCACCCCTGCACCCCTTGACCATCATGGGGTTGCGTGCTTGGATAGATTGTGAGAACTCGCCAACAGGGCCCTTTATCGTATTGCCGCTATGTGCAAAATGTTCCCCACATACCTTTGCTTCGTGGCCTCCGCCGTCCTCCTCCTCGGGTGCCAACAGCATCCCCTGTGTCGCCGGTGGCCCGCCGTCGCTGAGCTCACGCCTAAGATGGCGGCCGAGCGCGAGGCCGACGTGAGAGCCCTCTCCGAAGAGGGATTCGGAGGCGAGAACATGGTCAAGGAGCCACCAGCCAAGGTGAATTATCCGGAGCCTGTAGCGGACGCACAGGCGCCCACCGACGAGGCCGAGACTGGCCAAACAACCGACGAAGCAGTTGCTCAAGTTGACCCTGATGTTGCTAGCAACGCCGATTTGGCGAAGGCAGAGGCGGACGAGAAGGCCAGGGTAGCGGCGAAGGCAGAAGCGGCCAAGCAGGCAAAGGACGCGGCGAGGGAAGAGGCAAAGCGCGCCCGAGAAGAGGAACGAAAGAAGCGCAGAGAAGCACAGCTTGCCACGGCCAAGATCTACAACGCGCGATGTAGCACTTGCCATGGTTCGCGTGGTCGAGGGGATGGGCCAGCCACTGCGAGGCTTACCCCCAAGCCACAAGATTTTGGTGATCCCAAGTGGCAGAAGTCGGTTTCTAATCGCTACATTGAAAACGTGATCGTAAAAGGGGGCGTGTCCGTGGGCAAGAGTCCTCTAATGCCTCCCCATCCCGATCTGAAGAAGAACGCTGCGGAACTCAGGCGCTATGTTCGCCGATTTCGCAAATAGCCCAGCGTATCAACACTGTTGACTGAATATCCTCGCATGCGGACCCTACAAGGTATCATCCTCTCAATCGCCCTCCTCCTCTGCTTGACGACGTGCGCTGGCGAGCCCTCAAGTGTTCCTCAGGCTGGCACGATTTCCGGCGTGATTCAGTACGATGGCGTTGCGCAAGGTCCTGGTCGGACATTGTCAATCGCGCTCTATCGATCGTTTCCGCCGGTTGGTCCACCCATTCAGAGCGAGCTAATCGAAACCTACTCTTTCCCGTATCGCTACGAACTCACGGATCTTGCTCCAGGGACCTACTACGTTGGGGCGCTGATTGACGTGGACCGCCTCGACACTCGCTACTCTGGGATGCTCAACGTCCTTCGCGATCCCTACGGCTACGCATCGTCATCACTGCATAGCACCCGCGGAGTTGCGGCCGTGAACATAACGCTCATCGAGGAAGTCCAATGAAGCACCTCCTCGCGGGATTCATGGCCACCGTTGTGTTGGCGATCGCCACGCCCAGCCTTGCGACGCCAGCCTTCGCCATTCGCGAGGGTGCCCAGTGTCGAAAGTGTCATGTGAACCCTTCTGGTGGAGGTATGCGCAATCGCTATGGCCGGTATGTCTACGGGCCAACAAGACTAGCGATGGGCTACCCAGGCAAGGGGACGCACCTGCTCGACTTGGATATTGGTGACACTCTCAGCTTTGGTGCTGATGCCCGCTTGGCCTATATCGATCAACGCTCGGCTGCGCCCGACACAGCCGACGTGAGCACGTTCCTTCAGATGCAGGCAGACTTGTACGCTGCTGCACGACCCTACGAGGGACTAACCCTCTACTTCGATAGAGGCTCCTACGGAAGTTTCGAGGCTTTCGGTCTCTATGAAAACAATTTGGGTAGTCCGGATTTCGCTGGTTACGCCAAGGTGGGCCGGTTCATGCCGACTTTCGGTTTGCGGTTGCCTGACCACCGGCTCTTCATTCGTGAAGAGGTTGGCTTTGGCCCCAGGGACAAAGATGCGGGAGCCGAAGCGGGCCTTTTTCTTGGGCCCGTGCTTTTACAATTCGGTGTGCTCAATGGCGTTGCATCAGAACGCAACTTTGACGACAACACGGACAAGGCAATGACCGCCCGCGCGGAATTGCAGCATAGCTTCGGTCCTGCACGGTTCACATTGGGGGCATCGGGCTACCGAAACAACGCCGGAAGCAGAACCGAAGTCGCCATGACCGTAGTCGACACGCGTACCAAACAACTCTATGGCAGCGTGCACTGGGGGCTTGGGCTTGGACGTTTCGTCTACTTTGGAGAGGCCCTGCTTGGCAAGCTGACTCCTGGCAGCGAGAACATCGAAGCAGTCAAGAATAGAAACTTCAGGTCGTACCAGGAGCTAGACATCCGGTTGGTTCGTGGCTTGGACTTGAATCTGAGCTACGAGTTTCGCGAACCTGATCTTGAAACGAAATCCGGTCGTGCACATCGCCCAGGCATCGGCGTGGAGTTCTATCCCATGCCTGGGATGGAGCTCAAGGTTCTGTATCGTCACTCGATCGGATCCGGAGTCGCCGAGGAATCGATAGATGGCCTGCACGAACTCATCAGCATGGTTCACATGTTCTACTAGAAGAACCGGGTATGACCATCTTCCAATGAGCAAAGACAGATCAAATCTCCGCGGCTTTGAACCTGCGAAACGCACGAGGAACCACTCCCCTTGGATGAGTTTCATTTCTCTGGCTGCGGTTTCGGCGCACTTGTGTAGCTGCATTCCAGATATGGGTGACGAGACCCAGCCTGTGTCAGATGCCACGCCGATACCAGACGCGACGCCTGCAGACGCAATGCCCGACGCTCAGATTGATTTGCTAGCGCTTGGTGAAACCGTGTATTTCACCGCCGGCGGCGCGCCCGGTTGCTCAGGATGTCATGGGATGGACGCTACTGGTGGTGTTGGCGGTTTCATTCAGAACAAGTCACGAGCGGTCATCGTTGATGCTCTTGACACCGTGTCGCAGATGGGGGGCATCGAGCTGAGCGAGATCGAGATCGATGCTGTGACCGTGTATCTGGCCTGGTTGTGGGATGAGTGAGGTGGACCCCATCGGCGGGACAATAATCAGCAATGTGCATTGTCACCGAAACAGATTGTCCCATCAGACCGGGTGCGCGCTCAATTGTAGGTCCCTGGAGCACTGGTGATCGGTTAGCGAGCACCTGAAATCTCTCGCGCGTACAGGCTCGCCTTATAGTGGCGACCAGGGTTCGGATTCACGCCCTCGCGCCAGAGTGCCTGTTCGAAATGCTCGACTACTTTGCGAAACTCGCTCGCCGTACCCGCGGCGAGGATCGTAGGCAGGTAGCCGAGGACGAGCGCTGTCACGCGATACAAGCTCGGTTCAATGTTCGGGCG
>JAAEPE010000321.1 GCA_024222395.1 Myxococcales bacterium | reverse complement strand
TCAAATGGCACAACTGACGACGGGCGGCGCTGGATGACTCTTCCTTCCCTCGCACGCCCTGAGACAAGTTCGCACCTTGTAGGTCGGCGGGGTTTTCTTGAACCTTAGCTCAGTGTTTTTACTAATTGTTACTGGTCTTAGGTACCAGTGTCCTAGATGTGGAGGTTCGCATGGACAATTCCACTCCGTTGAATTCTCCCTTGCGAATAGCGAGTCCTTGCTGTGCGTTATCGAGCGGTAGCTGCTAGCACGGAACACCCTGCGCCTCGTACACGCTGCGGAGTAGATCGTTGATGGATGTGAGCTCGCTGGCCGCGACGATCGTGAGCCCGCACCTTGCCGGATTTGACCTCGCGACGGTCAGCACCGTGGACGCCTCGATGCATCGGAGAGATTCGCGGGCAGTCAGGCTGACCTCACGACTGCTGTCGACGACCAGCCGAACCAGAAGAGGTACCTCTCGCTGTGCGTCCCCTACGCCGAGGACATACGCGAGGCGTTCCCTCCAGGCTTCCGGCTGCTTCTTGCAGGAGGCTTCAAGCTGCGCCCAGGTCACCGCCGAGAACTCGAAGAGACGTGCCTGACTCTCCTTGCAAGCCACGTCGTACCAGTAGTATTCGGACCAGTCGAGATCGATGAAGTCGGGAGCGAACGTCATTGGAGCTTTCGACGTCGCCACTCTTATTCGTTCTCAAGACGCTCTATGTCAACGAGGTCTTGAGGACGCCCCGAGGCGCGTTTGTTCTTGATGAGGTCTTCTTTGGACAACACAAAGCAGGGCTGCTCACCAAATGCAGTCTCGACTCTGTTTGTCCACGCTTCACCGAAATCTAGTCCGTCAACTTCCGTCAAGATGTCGATTCGTACGGGAGCTACGCCGATTTGGAATACAAGACCGCCCTCCGCGAAATCAGACTCAGAGACAGATGAGAGGGGAGCGCCGAAAGCCTTCAGCGCCGCAATGACTCTGGGCGCATTCGTGCTCGAAGCTCGGATCCAAACATCAATGTCCTTGGTAGCCCGAACGTGTCCATGTGCCGCGAGCGCGTGGGCACCTACGACGAGATACTCAACCCCGCTTGCGTTGAACGCTGCAAACAGATCGCTGAAGTCTTGGTTGATGTCCATTTGTCTGCCAGGCAGCGCACTGCTGAGTAAGGGTCCAAACGAGGGAGATTCGTTCGGCCATCGTTGTGGGAGTTTCGGGCTCCTTGCCGTGTCGTACGACGGACATGACGCGCTTGACGGCCATTGCTCGGCATTGTCTCACGTCAGGGCCAGCGGTGCACCACACATCCTTGAGTTAGGTTCGCGCTTTGCCAGAGGGTGTGGTGAAAGGGTGTCCTAACCCTATGTTGTTGTTCGGTGACGCGGGTTTAAGTACCAGCGTCCTAGATGTGGGGGCCCCCAGTGGCAGGATAGTTGGCGCCTGTAGATGGCCAAGACTTTCCGACGAATTCTGGCCACGAAGTCGACATCTCGCCAGCTGCGCCTAGCGCCTCACTTTGGCCTTCTTCGCCGGTTTGCGCTTAGGCTTTGCTCGTGGCTTGGACGTCGGCTTAGCTGCAAACTCGCGTGCCTCCTTCTCCCTCCACGAGTCGG
>JAAEPE010000320.1 GCA_024222395.1 Myxococcales bacterium | reverse complement strand
CTCGCTGTCGAGACGAAAGCTCTATCACAAGCGCATCTCGGGCCATTCTCAATCCTTTTCGTTGACCAGGAACCACCCTTATGATCTCATCTTACAGAGTTGGCAACTCTTCCTATCAGCACTTCCGCCAGGGACATCTAGTTACATGTGGTTCCCAGCGATGCGATCGCTAAGCTCGGTGCAATCTGCTTGGTCAGCGGGGCAATCCAGGCAGACGTGCCTTGCGGCACTCTATCGCTTCTCCTCACTCACCCGCGCTACCAAGATCATGCCTCGGAGACGGTGCTACTGCCTTACCAGGGCAACCAGCTGCGCATTCGCATGAAGCGTCCGAGAATAACTCTTCGAGTTCAGAGCACGCCGGCCAAAGTCACCGTCACGATCAACAGGAAGAAGGTCGGCAGAAGCCCGGTCAAGCGCAAGATAGACGCGTTCGAGAGCGTCGAAGTGAGAGTCGAAGCCCCGGATGTCAGGCCTTCAGTCGCAAAGCCTATCCTAAGAAAAACTCTATGACGAAATTGAAACTGCGCAAGAACAAGCGTTCCAAGCCTGTGCGACGTAGTTCCACCAGCCGTCGGCAAACGCGAAGATAGTCAGCTATTTCCGCTGCAAGCGCACAGGGGCATCGATTGAGACTGCCACCGCTGTGCTCTTGGAGAAGCTCTGGTCGAGTCCCCCGCCCGGTAGTGCCCCCATGCGTGCGGCTATTCGCCTGGTGGCACGTAGATACGCCCACCCGCGGCTGTCCAGTTGCCATTGCGTGTATGGCAATCGGAACAGTTGCCGTAGGGCAAGAAGCCAATCATTGGGTTCTCACGCCCATCGTAGATAGCCTTGACGGTTGCAGGATACTCGATGCCCTCGGCTTGCTCGGGCGTCATGAAGAAATTGCCGGCACTATTCGTCGTCATCGTGAAGACGTTGTTATTGATATCGGTAATCTCGATTGTCGCGCCTTCGAGCCCCCCACAGTCGTCTTCTTCCGTGAGCGATTCATAGACAGTACCGGCAACTTCATAGGTCGGCCCCTCGCCTAGTTGCCCATGGCACTTGATGCAATCGCCTCCCGGATGCATTTGCTCCGAGCCTGTATTGCCGTGGTTCCATGACAGCCCCGAGGCGCAAGCATCGTCCGATGCGAGCAACCCCACACCTCCGCCTTCGCCACTATCTCCGCAGGCAAGCAATAAGGAGGCGCCAAGCGACGCAAGGAGAGTTAATCGAAAATTGGGATGCGACATAGAATACGGCTCCGTCTTGGTGGGGACTCGTCAGTCTCTGAAGGCTATCAACAGAGTGAGCGGTCCGGCGAGAGTTCGTAGGGGGGCGAGAGCTTCGACGCCTAGGCGGTTGAACTCATTGGAGGGAAGTCGTGGGGTGCCACAAATCACTGCGCCCAGCGGGCCCATCCCCACATACCGCCTGCGCGTGGCGCTACGCTCGCTTGCCGTATGAATGAGGCAGAGGAGTTCCTACTCGCGTTTCACCAGCGCCATCCAGGCTGCACTCGCATCGCCTTTGCCAGTGGAGAGAACACCGAGATGGGAACATCCTACTACGAAGTACTCTCAGAGCTAGCAGGCGACGACTTGGTACTCGACCTAGGCTGTGGGGACGCTCACATTCTTTCACTCCTAGCCGACCGTCCGAGCGATCCTCCAGCCATTGGTCTAGATTTCTCGCCCGATGAACTCCGCGCCGCACATGGCCGCCATCCATCCGCAACACTGATCTGATGCAATGCCCAGTCCCTGCCATTAGCGGAGCAGAGTTCTTCCCTAGTCCTCTCGCGCTTTTCCTTCCATCTCATGAGCGACCTCGATGTAGTAACGAGCGAGATTGCCCGGATACCCGATCCTGGGGGGCGATTCGCGGCAGTCATTGGCGGCGGCCCGAGAATCGGCGACGCCTTCGAACTCTTCATCGATCTCCTCTACGCAAGAGGACGCCCCGAGCGAAGCGTGCCGAGCATTGGTGAGCGTCGTGGACGGACAGAAGATGGTTTGTGTAGGCTCTTCGAGGCACTTCCGGCTTTCGACAACGAGCTCAAGCTCGAGGATTTCTACATCGACTTTGGCGGCACGTTTGATGAGGTCTGGATTCGCCTAGCGACTGTCTACGAGACGCTCCCCGAAGACGCCGGTATGAACTCGGCGCCGCTGGATGCTCTAGCTCGATAGATTTGTGCCAGATCCCCAGCTCGCTGGCTCGACTCCTGAATTATCAAAGGGAAGACGACCGTCCACAATCGGTACTACATCAGCAGTCTCAATGACCAACCTGCATCCGAGATTCTTCGAATGACGAGAGAGCACTGGGGGATAGAAGACAAGCTACATTAGGTATTGGATGTTTCCTTCGGCGAAGACAAAGCATGCATTCAGAAGAAGGCAGTCGCTCACAACATCGCCTCTGCAAGACGCCTGGCGGTGAATGCGCTAAGAACACATCCGTGCTATCCAGGCGCTCTCTCCACAGCCAGAATTGCCGCGGCGTTCGATTTGGACTTCAGAGAGACACTCATCAATTCAATGGCTTGAAGTGATCAGGCCCTGGGTGGCGAGGGGTGCATCTAGCAGGCGCTCCCTTCTCATCTTGTCACAATCCACATTGACATAACTAGCTGAGATCACAGGAAGAGTCACCATTCCGGAGATTCTCAGGATAGGATGCGCCCATGTCACGACTCGGTCTTGCAAGCCTCTCTTTGCTCCTGCTCACGTCTTGCGGAAATGATGACAAACCGGCCGACCCGGATGCGGGCTTTGTCTGCGAGTTCGATCTGCAGTTCGCTACTGGGGGTGAGGGAAGCACAAGTCCGCTGGCCGCTGGCCCGGGTGAGGTTCGAGCCGGACGGATTGACACGGACGACCTTCCCGACTTCCCGTTCGACCTTGGCACCGCCGCCGGTGGTGACTACGTAATAGCCAACGATAAGTTTGCCCTCATCATCGAGGACGTCGGGGATAGCGACCTCTACGACCCGTGGGGTGGACGGCCTGTTGGATTGGCAAGCATCGAGAACGGTGCGATGAGCACCGCTTCCAATTTTGGCGAGTTCTACATTCTCACCGAAAGCCAGACCATAATAACCGAGACTGTCACCGTCATAAATGACGGCTCCAACGGTGAGGCTGCAGTCATTCGCGCAGAAGGCGGCTTCCAGAATCTCCCGTTCACAACTCCCGTGCTCGCCGGGCTGTACAGAGGTGACTACAGTGACATGCGCGGTGCTATCGACTACGTGCTCGAACCCGGTTCGAGCATCGTCGACATCTACGTCTCCTACAAGTCTCCCAGGAAGTCGCCCGAGGAAGTAGCAAGCTCGGTGCACGGCTTCATGTACACCAAGAGGATGCGCCGCTTCGCGCGCAACCTCGGTTTCGAACCTGAGGGTAGCCTCGAAGAACTTGGTTTCATCGACGAGAATGGTCCAAGCTACACGTACTCCAGGCCCGGCGATGTCCTGGCAAATGGCATCGCGGTGTCTGGCTTCGCAGCAAATCTCGGCCCTGGCTTCCTCATAGCGGAATGTGGCGAGACAGTTCGACACCACGCTCGTCTTACCATCGGTGGCCCGGGCGTTGACGGCATGGTTCAGAGCCTCGCCGCCGTGGATGCAACCGAGCTTAGAGAGATCACGGGCAACATCACCGACGCCAACGGGGCAGCCGCCGAAGGGGTTCGACTGCACGCGACCCTCGCCGACGGAACCTACCTAACTCGAGCAACGACGGATGCGAGTGGCAACTACAGTTTGCACATCCCGACAAGTGCCGCACCGAAGCTAACGACATACCGGGTCGGCGACCAGAACGCCGAACAGACCCTCACAGCCAGTGAGTCGACGGCAGATCTGCAACTTGCTCCGGTGGGTTTCATTAGTGTGACGAGCGTCGACCAAGACTTGGCTACCGCACTCCCTGTCCGCATCCAAGTGATTCCGACCGACCAAGCTCTTCCCTCGGTTCCCAACCACTATGGTGAAGAGTCACGAGTACAGGGCCGACTTCACGTTGAATACTCGATGGATGGTACGGCAAACCTGCAGGTGCCTGTTGGCGACTGGGAGGTCATAGTCTCTCGCGGCTATGAGTTCGAACTATTCTCAGAGATCGTCAGCGTCTCAGCAAACAATACTTCATCTGTAGCAGCGGTTCTCGAACACGTCATTGATACAGAAGGAGAACTTTGCGCCGATTTTCACATTCACACGATGCGCTCCGCAGACTCGGGCGATGAGATCGAGCTCAAAGTTCGCAGCGCAGTCGCCGATGGTCTGGAGCTACCGGTCCGGTCCGAACATGAATTCGCAGCAGACTTTAAGAGCGAGATCTCCGCTCTCGACGTCGAAGACTTCGCTTTTGGAGTGCCCTCGGTGGAGCTCACTACGATGCTCTACGCCGGTCACTTCGGCGTTATACCGACTCTTCCCGACGCCACGAAGCGCAACAACAACGCTCCTATCTGGCAGACTTATGCGGATGAGGCCAACCCGAATCGGGACCTAGAGACCCTTCAGCCTCCGGCAATACTGGATGCCGTGCGCGCTCGCCCCGAGGCTCCAGCGGTCATCATCAACCATCCCCGAGGCCCATCGAACTACTTTGACTACGTGGATCTCGACCCTATCACCGGCATAGTCGGCAACCCCGAGTACTGGGACGAGAACTTCACCATGGTCGAAGTCTTCAACGATAGCTCGTGGCAAGCGAACCTTGCCGGCACCGTGACTGACTGGTTTGCGCTGCTCTCCGTGGGGCGACGCATCGCGTCCGTTGGCTCCTCGGACTCCCACGGCATCGCAACCTCGCCCGTAGGCTACCCACGAACATGTCTCGACCTTGGCACAGACGACACGACGTCGCTCACCAACAACATGGTGCGCGATGCGGCGGCTGCAGGAGAGAGCACCGTGAGTGGTGGCATCTATTTGACGGCGACCGTGAACAACATTGGCCCCGGCGGTGAGGCAACAGGACTAGGCGCAACTGCGACTCTTCACCTCAGGGTGCAGGCAGCAAGCTGGGTCGACGTAGACAGTATCGACCTGGTCGTAGACGGTGTTATCTCGACAATTGACATCTTGCCTAGCGACGCAGACGCGCTTAATCCGGCCAATCGGTTCGAGAAGGAGATCCCTATCGACGTGTCGACGAGCCCCAATGCCTACGTGCTCGTTGCCGCGTATGGGGATAGCTCGCTTGCACCTGTACACGAGGGGCGCATACCATTTGGGGTCAGTAACCCAATTTACCTGAGCCGCTAGGCCCGGTCAGTGAAACGTGGAATCAGACGACACCCTAGTGCAAGCAGCGCATGACGAAACCGTCACCGCTGCCGGCTCGATAGATGACACCGTCCTGAGCGCGGAGGATTCGCCATGGGCTGCTCTCGCACCCTGGCCATCGTATTCTGCTCCCTCGCCTGCATCACCCAAGCTGGCATCGAAGTACTCAGTTCGACAGGAATCATGGCGGATCCAGGGATAATGACGGCAGAGGGCCTTCCTACCATTGAGCGCTACACTGGCCAGATCCTCGTGCAGAGCTTCATTGTTGCCGCATACATCGTTGGGCGACTGGCAAGGCGAGCCACTGTCGATGCAGTGGACAAGATGCAAGAGGCGCTTCGAGAGGTTGCTCGCCGCGAAGTACTCGCGAGAGAGGCTCGAGACAAGATCCGTCGTGCTCTCAACATCGGTGGTGCGGGTCGCTACTCCTCAGCTACCTTCGGCAAATACAAACTTGTCGAAGTAATCGGTCATGGTGGCATGGGCGAGGTCTACCGTGCGACACATGATGAGACAAGCGCCCCTGTTGCCGTCAAAGTGATTCACAATCACCTCCTCCAAGATGGGGAGCTTCTAGGCCGATTTCTACGAGAGGCGAAACTCTCATCCACTGCCAACTCGCCGCACATCGTCAACGTGCTCGAAACCGGGCAAGGATAGGGGGGCCGCTACATGGCGATGGAGCTGCTCTCCTGTCTGGACCTCTCCGCGCATCTCTAATCTTCGAGCGCGCAGGGCACCATGCCTCTGGCGCACCTTGCGTGCCTAGCCACGCAAATCGGTGAGGGGCTAGCCGCCGCCGCCGCCGCCATTGTGCACCTGGACATCAAACCCCAGAGCATCTTCCTCGCAGGCGACATCACCGAGAGTCACCCACCGATCCACTGCAAGACTCTCGACTTCGGCGTCGCACGCGCGATGGGCGCGGGCACGACCATCACCAAGGGGTCCTCTCTCTTGGGTACCCCGGCCTATATGGCTCCAGAGCAAGCCAAGGGAGAAGCTGTGGATCACCGCTCCGACCTGCACTCCCTCCCTAACAGCCATTCTCTATCGAGCTGGGACAGGTCTATCTCCGTTTGCTGGCGACACGCCGATGGCAGTGATGCTCAACGTAATCCAAGAACATCCGGCTCCGGCTTCAGCAAGTGGTCTACCAGCGAGCTTCGACGCCCTCTTTGCCAAGGGCTTTGCCAAGAATCCAGATGAGCGATTTCAGAGCGGCGCAGAACTCAGCGCAGCATTCTAGCGCGCCTGTGCGGCGACGGACGTCTAATACCTATTCTCACCAAAGAGCCCTGGCACGCTCAAGTAGCGTTCTCCAGTATCGGCGATAATGCACGCGATGAGCTTGCCAGAGAACTGCGGACGATTCGCCAAGCGGCGAGCAACCCAGGCACTGGCTCCACTCGAGATGCCCACGAGAATGCCCTCTTTGGCTGCCAACTCGCGACAGGCCTGATACGCCTCCTCCTCGGACACCGTGCAGACCTCATCGACTAGTTCACGGTCCAGGTTTTCAGCCACGAAACCGGGCGATGTGCCCATTATCCCATGTGGCGCCCACTCTCCTTTGGAAATGAGCGCAGCGCCCTTGGGTTCAACTCCGACAGCTCGGAACGCCGGCTTCCGCTCCTTGATGAAGGCTGAGATTCCACTCAGTGTTCCGCAGGTTCCGAGGCCAGCTACAACCGCATCGATCTCACCTTCAGAAGACTTCCAAAGCTCCGGCCCCGTCGTCTCATAGTGCGCTCGGCGATTGTCCAGATTGTGATGCTGGCACAGATAGAACGCGTTCTCACCGGGCTTGTCACCAGCTGCCTCTGCGAAGGCGATGGCTCTATCTCTTGCTCCCTTTGTGCCTTCGGCCTTTGGTGTTAGCATGATCGTTGCCCCGAGAGCAGCGAGAACATTGCGCCGCTCCACGCTCTGAGCCTCAGACATGAAGATCTGAACCTTGTAACCCCGCATCACTCCGAGATACGTGAGAGCCATGCCCGTATTTCCGCTCGTGGCCTCGACCAACGTATCTCCTGCCCTGATGTCACCACGATCTTCGGCGCGACGAATCATGCTCCAGACAGGTCGATCCTTGATGGAGACCGGATTGAACATCTCCATCTTGCCAACGAGACGCGCGCCACATCCAGCGGCAAAGCGATCGAGAGCAAGGAGAGGCGTATTGCCTATGAGGTCTGTGATGGAAGAAGCTATCGCCATTAGAGGAGTTGTTTCAGAAGCGCCGCAGCGAGGTCTGGGGAGAGCTGAACATCTACTCTCAAGACTGTATCGAGCTGCTCGAACTCAATTGCAGCGACAAGCTCTTTGAATGGCGAAGATTGCCCCGAAGATTTGAGTGCCAAGCCCAGCATTTTCATCATGCCGGCGGCGTCATCCTTGCTGGCAAAAGAGAGCTCCAAAGAAACATCCAGGCCCGCCCAGAGGCTTCCGCGCACGACGAAGCCCGTCGGGGCACCCGCTAGACCTGCAATAGCTCCTGCGATGGATCGAGGAATGGATCCAGCCCCCCACAGTGTTGCGTGGCGGTCGGCCCTGCTCAGGAGCTGCATGAGAGAAGGGTTATCCAGTGCGCGGCCGGACCGAAGCGCGAGCACTAGTTCTTCCGAATTGCTCTCACCAGAGAGTAGGAGCACGTCCTCTGCGGGCCAATAGTAGCCAAACTTGTCTCCATCGAGTTCGTAGTGGTCGGGGGTGGTCTTGCCTCCCAATGCGCGAACGCAATCCTCGATCCGCGTGGCCCCGACCGACGTCGAGAGAACTAGCAGAACCCCGGTAGAGTTCTTACTCCGTAGATCAATCCCGAGAGTGACGGTACTAATGTCGATCATCGGGGCAAATTGGCAAAGCTTGACGACACGCTGTCGTTGCTCACCCAAAGTGCGCAAGAGCGTGCTCTCGTGGCGTCCAAAGAACTCACTCGCCTCCACTTTGGCAAGGGAAAGATGCAAGATGAGTCCGTACGCCCCAGGCACGTACTCAAGGATCTGGCGCTCACCATCCACGACAGCGACCACCTCCGCAGCCACTGGATTGCCAGCATCCATTGTCGGCACCACGACTTCGACCTGTGAACCGGCCTTTAGCACAGCTCCTCGCCCGCCGCCTCCACAGGAGGCTAGCCCAATAAGAGAGGCGACAAGAAGTCGTGCCCTAGTGATTCGCTGCACCATCGCCACTACCTATTACGGTAGCACGTCCAACCGCTCGGGCGAGTCCGTTGACCGCAAGCAGCCCGACGCCAAGTTGTTGGGACTGAGTTCCTAGGGCTCGACACTATTGGCTGCGGCTGGGATATTGCGCGCTTCTCCGGAAGCTATGCCTGAATTGTCGAAGTTTGGTGTATTGCTCGTCCAGTCCGCGGCGATGTCGGTGTCCGTTCCATCGGGAATTCGTGACGCTCCACCGAAGACCGTTGGGTCGCAACTATCCGACGTCTTGTTGAGCACAGCGGCACCGACGCAGGTGCGGTCTATGCTTCCGGATGCGGGCACCCCATCGCATATTGCCACGGCGTCTACAATCTGATCCCAAGGGCCGTTGTCGACAACACCATCATCATCGGAGTCGATGTCAACAGCCATGAAAGTGCCAGCTCCGGTGACTAGTACTCGAGCTCGGAAGTCCGTTCCGGGTTATTGGTCGACCGGAGTAAGGGGCCATAAAAGATTGTCGATGACGACTTGAACCACCCATCGAGATTCTCTCGAAAAGGAGTCGGCTCCCATCAACCGCGATGATCTGCCATGTCGAGGCACCAAAGGTGCGCGATGCACGATATCGACGCACCAGCAGCTTTAACTTGCGCCGCTCGCGTCGAGGGATGTTGAGTCGATTCGGGGCCGGTCCTCTGTTCGTGCAGACGGAACCGCCCGAAGGCCCAGATTGCTTCCGGAACCAGGATCGAATTTCCGGCATCCGGGACTAGGAGGAGACTCTGCGTACCATTTTGAAAGTGGTTTGCATTGATATTGATCTCGCAATAGCCGCTGGCATCAGTCGTGCATCCAGCATGCACCGTGAGCACAAGGCCTGCGTTTGTGCCGTCGGAATTGTCGCCGTCTACTTGTAGGAGGGAGATGTCGGAGTAGTCGGTGTTGGCTTCGCCTTTGAACTCGACAAATTCGTCTGTGTCTCCCCCGGCCTGGTCCAACAATATTTGGTTAAGAACAACACCGATGACCTGTGGCCCAACGCCCGCACCACTCAAAGACGCGTCCGACGCAGCAGCATCAGCTAAGCCCGCGTCGACCGCCGCAGCAGCCGCATTCCGCATGGCACCTCCCATTATGCTACTTGTGAAACGGAAAGGAGAGCCTGAAGGGTGCCTGTAGCGGCGCGAAGGGGAGTGTCCTCATCTGTTTTCGTACGCAGGCGCGAAAGGCGAGCGGCCCCTAATTCAATTGGGTGCGGCTCCTCTGCGACGACGGTTTGGCTCACTTGACGACTCGCAACGCGGTTCGGCCGCGACGCGGTGACGGTTCCGGAGCGGTGCGTGGCGGGGTGGCATTCTCGTAGCGCTCGGCGTGATTGCGACGGTGCTCCTGCTCCTCATGGAAGCGCCAGTAGTCGTCGAAATGGCCGCTGGACTTTAGTGAG
>JAAEPE010000319.1 GCA_024222395.1 Myxococcales bacterium | reverse complement strand
TGAGGTGACAAGGTGTGTCGGAAACTGTTCGGCGAAGTATGCGAGGCGATGAGTTGGGTAGGCTTCCCCCTTCGCAAAGCTGCAGCCTGGCTCCAGTCGGGGGCCAAAATCATCAGCAACCACGGTAGCGCCAGTTGCGTCACCGGCAATTACTGCGTCGGTCACGTCGCTGTTGCTGCCCTTGAGACCTGTTACGCCTCCCTGGGCAGGCGCTCTCCGTGCAGCTCGATGGGGATAGGGCCGGATTCGTCTTCAGCGGACGCTTCTAGTCGTCGAAGGCTTATGGACAGTCGTCGAAGGGGTTCTTCACACCGTCGACACAGCGCTTGGTGCGAATTGCCCTGAGCTTGCAGAGGAAGACCTCCCTCTTGCCGTCGAATCGCACTACGACCGAGCCGTCCTTGTGCCCGTTGAGCCTGCACAGAACCGTCTCGGTGGTCCCGGCCTTGCGACTGATATTGAGACCATCGCTCCCCGCGTACTCCTTATCGATCACGAGACGGGCACCATGAGGTCGCGTAATGATGGTGACCTCCACATAGCCCTTTGCCAGCGGCACCTCGGAATTGGGCGTAGTGCGAACTCTGGGCCCTTCTCGAGGCTTTGGAGGAGGACTGTTGCGATGTTCTGAGGCCTGCGCGTCGGGTTCGAGCACGAGAACGCTGGCGTCGGGCGGCACTTTGGCGGGGTTTGCGTCAACCGGAGCTGAAGCCACGGTGGCTTGGCTCGCATCGAACCGGGCGGCAGCAAGGGGCTCTTTGTCATCTTTGTTGCGCGTCAGTACAAAGGCGCTGACGCTACCGCCGACCAGGAGGAGAGCCAGCAGAACAATGCCGAGTTTCCTGTTCGACTGCCCGATCGGAGCCGTTTCCTCGTGCTCTATGGGATCCTCAATCGGTGAGGAGCTCGTGCCTCTCTGGCGCAAGAAGACTGGGTCGGTGACTCGGCTCTTGCGTCTCGTTCGCGGAGATGCACTTGTGTGAGCACTGCGCTCGACGTCTCGCGCACTGGTGCTTTCTTGCAAGATGAGAGGAGCCCCCTCAGTCGCGATTTCCGGCATCGTGTCGTACTGTTCCTGAATAGCCTGCTTGGCCGAGATGCGTTCTTGTCTAAGTAGCAGCGGCAGATCTAGCTCGGTCTTGCTAGTGGCCACTTCGAGGCCATCAAGCAACTCCTGCATGGTCTGGAAACGCTTTGCGCGGTCCTTTTGCAGCGCCCGCATCACAACGTTCTCAAGGTCTACGCCAACGCCTAATTGTGGGTGGACCTCACTGGGGGTGGGTGGATCATCGAGGATCTGCATCGACAAGGTGCGTACCGTTGTTTCTCCTTTATGCGGAACTCGCCCGACGATCATCTCGTAGAGAACAATTCCTACGGCATAGATGTCGGCGCGCGAATCGACATCGGTGCGACCGGACGCTTGCTCCGGTGACATGTACTCGGGAGTCCCGAAGACTGTGCCCACCTGGGTGAGGCGGGCTTCGTGGCTGTTCTCTCTAGGTGGCACCTTGGCGATTCCGAAGTCGACGATCTTTACGAAGTCTTCTCGCCCATCTCGCTTCACCAAGAAGATGTTGTCGGGTTTTAGATCTCTGTGGACAATGCCCTTAGCGTGAGCGGCTCCTAGGGCTCTCGCCATTTGCGCGATGACGCCGAGCGCTCGCTTGATAGGCAGTGGCGTGACCGTAGCAATGAGCTCTGTCAGGGTTCGTCCCTCCAAAAACTCCATTACCTGATAGGTAAGCCCAGTCTTGGTCGTTCCGAAGTCGGTGACATCAATGATGTTGGGGTGCCCGATTCGCGATGCCGCCCGAGCTTCTTGGACGAAGCGCTTTGCCACGGATTCGTCCGCCGCGACCTCTTCGCGCAGGATCTTGATGGCGACTCTCTTTTCGATGACGATGTGCCGGGCGAGGTAGACCATGCCCATGCCGCCCTCGCCAATGAGCTTCTCGATGCGGTAGCGACCATCGAGTTCGACCCCAACAAGTGAGTCTTGACCCGTCTGACGCTCTTCGAGAACACCTCTGAGGACGTTGGCGACCGCCGAACGAGAGAGGTGCCCTGTTGTCCGAAGGGGATGCGTAGCCCTGTCGTCGGTGCTACCACCGGTCCTCTTCTCAACATGTGTCTCAGTAGTATTCTGAGAAAGCAACGCGCCGTCGAATGGGCAGTACCCATGCTCGGGAAACTCGCGCTTGCATGTCGTGCAGACGAACAATCCGTCCCTCTAGTCTCGCCGAGCAGTGACCGCGCCTGTGACCGCGCCGTGACTACAGCTAACGGAAGTCATCGTCGCCATCTACAGGTGTTCGAAAGTAGGTGAAGACTTCGTTGTCGGCACCTACAACGAGGATCGAGGAGCCGGAGGCTTCCACTACCGTCAAGCTCTGTCCGAAGTCTTGTTTGTCCTCCGGGGTGGCGTCGTGAAGGATAATCGGTGAGCCGAAAGAGCCCGATGCGTCGGCTTGGTAGATGAAGACAGAGCCTGCGGATGGGTGTGCCCCAACGTCACGACTTGGATCAGAGATGACCAATTCATCTCGGCCATCGGTATCGGTACCGAAGTCGCCGATGGCAATGGCGGCACCGAAGAGCGTGGCGCCGGACGGTACGTCAATGAGTGTACCCGTGGATGGTGCGGCTACCGTCCAGTTGAGAAAGACGTAGACGGCGTTATCAGCTGGAGCGCCAACAACGAGGTCTGGGCTGCCGTTGCCGTCAAAGTCGCCTTGACGCAGGAGCTTGCCGAAGTCGGCTTCACCGGCGGGAGCTGTGATCGTGGCGAGGGGAGGTGCGGCTTCTGTGAAGCAATCGGTGCGCTCCGTATCCGCGATGGTGCTGGCTAGCGCCTCTCCAGTCGTGACCAAGATCTCCCCGTCCACGACAACTAGGAGTTCGTTGCCTTCGGTGGCATCGACATCTGCAACAAGAATGTCCCTGGTAGTGCCACCGACGCTGCAGCTTTCTGCCGAGGTGCCAGTTTGGTAGTTGGCCACCAGGTTGAGATCGGTACCAGCCACTGCAAAGAGGTCAACCCCCTCGCGAGTGCCGGTGTTGCCAAAGACGATACCGGATGGCGCCACTGAACCTGTGAGCGCGATGGGAGTCCCAGCTTCTCCAGTCTCGCCCTTGAGCATGTAGAGGGCTGGAGCCCCGTTGTCGAAGGCCGCGACCGCCACGTTGGCTTCGCTCGCCCCAAAGCCCAACGGATCTGATGCCATGACCGTCTGCGCCGGGAATGCCTCTGCGGTCGGGAGAATGGCACTGCCCCGGAGTTCCGAGGCAATAAGCGGAGCACGCGAGCCCTTCGCGTCGAACTTCGCCAAGAAGACGGTTGGTGGTGACTTGCTGGCGATGAAGTATGAGAGCTCATCGCCGCCCACGTTTATCAGGCCTGCTCCAAAGCCCTTTGATGGTGAGTCAGAAGGTTCGGTAGCGGCGTGAACCCAGACGCTATCCGCCAAGTCATTGAAGTCTCGAGGATCGCATGAGGCGATGAGCGAGAGGGAAGCTAGTGATAACACGATGCTGGGAGTGCGCATAGCGACCTTTGGGCTGTGGCCCGTTGGGAGGTTTAGACGAGGGTGTTGGGCGGTCGGGCTAGAAGCTGCCGGCTATGCCGATGCCCGAGTAGCTGGGAGTGACTTGCGTCTTCAGGGAGATTGCGCGATGGTCGCTGGACCCCGTGCTTGGCTTCCCCTTGTCTCGGAACAAGTAGTAGACAGCGAGTACGAAGCTGGCACCGCCAAGACCGTAGCTGACGCTAGCCGCTGTCGAATACGTCTTGCCACTCTCGAGGCCCCAACCGAGCCGTGGGTCGTTGGAATCAGGAGGCGGATTTCCTGCCTCGATCTCCGCTGCTAGCTCGTCTTCGACGTCTTGGGATTTTGTACCTAAGTAATAACCACCGCCAGCAAATGCCGCAGCGAAGAGGAATGAGACGTAGGCGTCAGCTCGGCTTGGCTCGGGTGCGAGCTTGGTTCGTACCGTTATCTCTGTCTTGCTCTGCACGTCGATCTTCGTGTTGTAGCTGCGGTAACCCGGTCTGCGAATGCTCAATCGGTGTTTTCCTGGCGATAGAGGCTTGAGGCATGGGGCGCGTTTGCAGAGCACCTTGCCATCAACAACGATTTTGTACTTGTCCATGCCTGTGCCGCGCACGTTCAGGTAGCCGACCTCGTCGCCTACGATGTTGGCGCTGATTTTGTGGGTCTCACCAGCGATGACTTCGACCTCGGTTTCGAACACGTCGTAGCCCTCTCTGGTCACCCAGACTTTGTGCTTGCCAGGTTTGATCTCATCGCGCCAGGGTGTCTTGCCTTGGACGCCAACCGAGCGATCGTCGATGTAGATATCGGCACCGGGAATGTTCGAGGTGACGTCGAGGTAGCCTAGGTAATCTTCTTCGGCGAGGCTGGAGACCCAGTAGAATAGGCGGTTCGGATCGGCACGAATGGTCTTTTCGACAGGCTTGTAGCCTTTGCGCTCGATGATGATTAGGTGCTCACCGGTTAGGCTGCCATTCCAAGGCGTCTTGCTCAGCGGCTTGCTATCGCGTGAGTCGATGTAGATATCGGCGCCCTGGGGGTCGGATTCAATGACGACTAGACCTGGAATCTCCACGTTCTCGAGATTCTTCATTGCCTCGGAAGGCGTACTGGGATCGGTGCCGGCGGCCTTCATCTCGTCAATGGCCTCTTTGAGCGCCTCAATACGAAGCTTGGTCTTCTTGGCGTCATCTTGCTCTGGACCTGCTGCTAGGTATTTCTCGTAGTAGGCTAGCGCAGAAGGATAGTTATCGCTCTTCTCGTAGCAAGCGCCAATGTTGAACAAGAACTGGGCATATGGCCGTGCATCGTAGGCGTTCTTGAACTGGAGCGCTGCCTCGTCGAATTTGCCAGCTTGGAAGAAACTCTGACCTTGGTCAAAAGCGTCGCGTGCCCGGTTGAGGCTCTCGTCTTGTGCATGAGCGGCCTTGCCTGTACTCCACAGGGCCAGACATGCCACGAAAATTGTAAGCAGAATTCGCGTTTTCATAGGGTAGATTCCTGGATACCTGATTTGTACATTGGCGAAGCTAGGCGTGACGACAAGTCTCTAATTGTACAGCTTGGGGGCGGTTTGAGACTAGGACCTTAGCACCTACCCGTCGCTATCGAGGGTTGCGGTGCGCACGTTGGCAGAGAAGTTTTGCCGCTTTGTACGGGCCCTGTTGGCAGGTACGTTGGGATCACGAGTGCCGAACGCGATGCCGCACAAGATGATTTCCTCGTCTGGGATATTGAGTAGCTCACGGAGCGTTCTTGGATATGCCGCCACTGAGGCGAGAGCGCAGACATCAATACCGAGGCTTTGTGCGGACATCATGAACATGCCAAGCCAGACGCCGACGTCGAGAGTGGCGTATTCACCGAGGCACTCTTCTCGGCTAACGATGGCTACATGGGGCGCGTCGAAGAACATGTAGTTGCGGAGCCAGGCGTCGTATCGCCCTGCCTTGTCGTCCCGAGCGACGCCCATCGCCCCGTAGAGGGCACCGCCGCATTGGCGGCGGTGTTCGTTGTAAGGCTCTGAATATACAAGAGGAAAGTCGATATCTGGCGCCGGCAAGTCAACTTTTGCCGCAGCCACGAGGGCCTCGCTCAGGCGCTTGGTGTCGGCCGGGGCGGTCATGACGAGTCGCCACGGTTGGGTGTTGCACCAAGAAGGAGATTGCTGGGCCATGGAGAAGAGTTTCTCGATGGTGTTTTGGGGAAGAGGGTCGGGCAGGAAGCCACGGACACTATTGCGATTGTGGAGTAGCTCTTCTAGCATTGCGCTTGTGGAGCCAGCGGCTTGTCTACTGGGCATCGCTCTCCTTCAGCTCAAGGTCCGAAAAGCGATAAATTCCAGTAGCATGGCCATCGGAGAAGTGAATGCCTACTCCGTAGTTCCCAACCAGGTGCATGCCGGTGACTATGATGTCCTCGGGGACTTCATCGTCCTTGATGAGCCGCTCACCCGTGTCCTCAGACTGGCAATGGGCGCAGGTGCATCGGAGGCGTAGGACTTTGGCGGGCCAGACATCGCGCGATTCCTCATTCCACACAAAGGTCACCTGATCTTTGTTGAGACCCTGGAGCTCCATTGGCATCGGCATGGACTCTATATAGTAGTGTGCACCTCCCGTGTCCAGTCGTCCGGCCAAACCCAATAGCAAAGCGCTAGGCGCTAAATCTCCCCAGCCGCAGAAGGGCGGCAAGCAGCGTCGATCCCAGGCGACGACGCGCCGCAGTGTGGGCATCAAGGCCGGCGGAATCAAGACGTTGCGCGAGCCACTCACCTACGCCCTGCGCGGCGCAAAGGATGACGAACTTGTAAAGAATAGCCTCACCCATCCGCTGCACAGCTATCCGGCGCGCATGCATCCCGCTACCGCCCGCGCACTTGTCGATATCTGCTTTGGCATCGAGAAGGTGCAGCCTCGGGTCGTTCTAGATCCCTTCTGTGGCTCGGGCACAACTTTGGTGGAAGGTCGAGCGGCAGGCCTCGACGTGATTGGTGCCGACTTAAACCCGTTGGCCGTGCGTATCGCCAGGGCCAAGACCTGGGCTTGCCCAAAGAAGCGTCTCACCGCCTTTGAGCAACTCGGTGCGAAGATTTCTGCCGCTGCTGTAGAGGAGGGCAAGGCCGCTCGTCGCGCCGACTACGAACCCCGCCCAATTCGTATTCTCAAGGGAGTCGATCCGGCGGCCAGGGACGAAGAGATCGCTCCCTGGTACGCGCCGCATGTGCGCCGAGAGCTCGAGTTCATCGCCGGCGCTATCGATGAAGAGCGTGAAGAAGACGAGCAAATGGCCGACCTGCTATCGGTTTGCCTCTCATCTCTTCTCATCAAGACTTCTAGGAGAACTTCGGATACTTCTCCAAAGGGAATGAAGCGCAACATCGCTCGTGGAGCTCCCGGGCGCTGGTTTGGCGAAAGAATCGAACTGATGGTGCAGGGTCTTATAGATCTACACCGAGAGGGTGCTTCGGGCGATGTGACCCTGCTTGAGCGGGATGCTCGCAAGCTAGTCGGGCCCGGAGTAGTCGCGCCAGAGAGCGTTGGAGCTATCATTTCTTCGCCCCCGTATATCGGCACATACGACTACGTAGATCATCATCGCCTGCGCCTAGCGTTTCTCGGAATGCCCTACGATGATTTTGAACGAAAAGAGATCGGCGCGAGACGACGGTTCAAAGGGCGCGCGCACCAAGCTGCTCTCAAGGCCATCGACGACTTCAAGGAGTGCCTCAAGGGGTTTGATGAGGTTCTTGTTCCTGGTGGTCTCATGGCGCTGATGGTCGGAGATTCTGTTGCCGGCGTTGAACCGGTTTGGGCCGATGGCGTCTTGCGGGAGATTGCCGAAGATCGTTTCTCGGTACTTGGTTGGGTTTCTCAAGAGCGGGATAAACTGGGCAGCCTTGAGAAGCGCGCCTTTGGCGAATATCCGAAGCGTGAGCACATATTGCTCTTTGAGAAAAAGTCGCAGAGCTAGACAGATATACAATGAGGGTGCCTCACTTCGCTCCGCGCGTAGCGACACCTCTCGCTCCGTTCTAACGCTCCGTTCTAAGAAATTATCCTATCCGCGCGGGTGGAAGATATGATCCGTCGATAGGCTTGCTCGGCTCGCCCAGCAAGCGAGATCAGCCCGCGTGAGGCTCCATCGGTTGCGGTTGTTCCGGGGAGGCTATGAGCGTAGAGCAGGTTTACAACCCGCTTCCCGATAAGTACTGGCACGAGGTGCAGATCTGTGGGCTCATACTCGAGAGCAAAGTGATTCCATAGTTCGGTTTCATTTGGATGCTCCGGCGAAACCACGGGTCCCCGGTACGGCTGACCCGTGTCGTGGGCCACTTGGAAGATGGACGTGCCGCTGAGTGGGATGTTCAGTCGGTCGAGACTAGCCTCGCCAAGACCTGCTGCCTGTGAGAGCCAGCCAATGGCATGGTGGTAGCGCACCATGAAGAGGGCGGCACATTCAAAGCGGCCTATTGAAAACTGCATGATCGCACCGGCAATTTGATCGCGTTGGTCCGCTTTGTCCACGCGATCGGTAGCTTCTTCGAGACTCAAGACCGTCTTGGGAGCGGCCTCGATGGGCGGAGGCGCCGCCGATTCTCGATGTTTGCGAGGTGCTATGCTCACCGCGGCGGGTTCGCTCAAACTACGGAACGGCTGTGTCGAGCGACGCTCCTTCTGAGGTGCTGGCTGTGCCTCGGTATCTTCTGGTTTAGGTCTTCGCGTAAAGCGTGTGCGCCGGCGAATGCCGTAGTAGCGCTCAAGATAGTAGAAGAGCCTCATCTCGGCGGCGACGTAGGGCTGTATGCGGAGACCAAAGTGCTCTTCGAGTGCCGTGATGCTCCGCCTATCAGTCGGATTACTAAAGACGACTCCAAGCGCTTGTGGGTCGTTCTTCTCGATGCCGAGTGGAATCGCGGAGTGACGATCCGCTAACTTGGCTCCGAGTTTCTCTATGAACTCTGGGTCCGCCTTTGCACACCGGTCGGCTATTGCGAGGGGCAAGTCAAGGGAGCGAGCTAGGTAGCGACCTAGCGTGTTAAGGTCGATGAATCCAAGCCCCACCAAGTTGGTGCCCAGACGTCCTCCACTCAAGACTTGTGCTCGCAAGGATTGCTCTAGCTGAGTCAGAGTAATGATCGCATCGCGCAACAGAAGTGTCCCCAGCCGCATCTTGACGAGTCTAACAAATCCAGTAGCAGGGGGTCTCTTTGTTGCAATCGCAGTCGCGGGCTGTTCCGCTTCGTCTTCCGAATCCGGCGCGCGAACTCATCGTGCACCAAATACCGTGGCCCCGCTTCCCTCTGCCAGCTCGCCCGCTCTCACTGCCGATGCTGGCGTGGGAGTTTCCGAAGTCCAGGCCCGACAAGAGCTCGATACGATGTTTCGACAGGCAGGATTTCGAGTTCTAAACGACGAGCCTTTGCTGCATTCACATATAGAAATGGTGCTCGATGGCTACGATCCGGAGCAGAAAGTTGGCTATGAGTACATTGATTCTCGCGAAGCTGCGGAGAGCATTAGTCGAAAGGAGGGAGATGCGTTGTCCCGCGATTCGAGAATCCTCATCGTGCGATCTTGTTCCATTGACGAGCTTCGACACGCTGCGTCATCATTTCTCGAGCGGACTCTCGTCGCTTCGGATGCGGGCCTCCCGTCCCGCTAGCCGAAAGCGTGCCTTGGGCACATGGTGGCTCCCGACCCTAGCCACCGCCAGCCAGGTCGCCAGCGAGCCCCAGCCTCAGAGCCGATCCCAGATCCATCAAACTGCGTAATATTAAACGCTTAAAGTCACTCCTAACAAGTCTGATCTTGGAACAGCGCTTGCTCTAGATGAGGGTATGTCGCGTTTTGGAAGTACCCTGATAGCAATGCTTGTTGCCATCCCCATGCTCTTAGGCGGGGAGGCACACGCCTACGACGCGGTAAATACCCACCGGTGGATTGCCCGCCAGGCTGCTGAATTCCTGGTCGCGACCTATCCGGGCGAGTACGACGAGGTGCTCGAGTACACAGATGATGTGGTCGAAGGAGCCTTCCACGAGGACGATCTCTTCCTTGATGGCGACGACGACCCTCAGACGCTCCGCGTCATGCGGCACTTCTTTCACGCTCCCGATGCCGCGGGCCTTGTTTACGAGGACGAGGCCTTTCCAAGCTCCTTTGAGTGGCACGGCGTCGCTAGTGAGCAAAACGAGTGGGACTTTCAGGATGCTCTCCTCGCATATCAGAAGGGTGAGCTAGCCGAGGCCTATTTCATCGCCGGCCACACCGTACACCTGATTTCCGACCTCACAGTACCCGCTCATAGTCACCTCGATGACCACGGTCCTCCCTTCGGAGATAGCTACGAGAACCACTGCAGTGCCCGCACTGCAACGCCTACAGAGAGCAGCCTTCGGACTCCCGCACCTGGTACGACTATTCCCGAGTTCTTCGACCTCGAAGATGCGTTTCAGAAGACCGCGGACGCCTCGTACTACCGCAATCTCTACCCAGGCGACCTTAGCGGCGATGAGCCCTTGGGCGTCATCGCAGATATGTTCCCCGAAATGTCTAAGGGATTTCTCTCAGGTACTTGGGAAATCGAAGGAGTAGGAGAAGAGGGTGAAGGCTTCTACGAGGAACAACCCGGCTACTACTACTTCAGCAATAACGAAGTTTCTTCCAATTCCGACATCTTTGATTACGACCCTCTTTCTCCTTTTGATCGCGAGTACCGAGCGATTGCCAGTGACGCCCCTATGGTTGAGCGCATGGCAGACGAGTTGGTTCCGGTTGCCATCTTGCACAGTGCTTCAGTTCTGAAGCTCTTCATTGATGAGGCCCGATCGCTTCCCAAAATCACCGATCCCAACGAAACACCCCCAGGCGACGACGGAGGCGGCTGCAGTGCATCTGGCTCCACAGCCGCACCCTGGTTTGCTCTCCTCCTCATGCTCCCCCTCCTCCGTCTTCGCAGAAGAAACTAGGAACAAATCCCATGCCTAGACTACCCTTCACCCTCTCGTCTATTGCTCTTGCAAGCGTTGCGCTTGCAGGAACCGCAAATGCACAGCACGAAGTGCAAGCCTACCTTTCTCAAGAAGGGCTTGATTTCATCGCAGACGAAGCGCCTGGCTATATTCCATCAGTTTTTGAGGCTCCGAAGTTCGTCCAGGAGCTGGGCTGCATGGAGTTTGAACAGCGCAACACAACCATCAATCTCAACATTGATGATGTTCGCATCTCGATGCCCGAAGATGGGCGTGTCCGAGTAGACATTGAGTTCTCTGGCGGCGCAGACGGTGAACTCTACGTTGACGATCTATACGCCTGCCTAGGCGAAGTCACTTGTCGAGACTCCCTAGATATCAGAAACGGAAGCGCGAGCTTCGACTACGAACTCGCCGTACGCGATGGTCAAGCTGTGGTCCTGCCTCGGCACAGCGAAATTCATCTCCTTCCAGAAAGCGTTGAGTTCAATCTCGCGGACTGCGGCATGACGGGCGACGCCCTCACTGCAGGTATCGGATTTGCCGAGGATTGGATTCTCGGTTTCCTCAACGGCAAGATGGGCGACATTGCCGATGGCTACGTTGCTCCTCTTCTAGAGAATATGCTCGACGGCTTCCGCACTACAGGTAGCCTCGCTATCGCCTCTTACGGCGCAGAGATCGCCGACTTGGAGGTGGAGAACGACGGCGTCTTTCTTCGCATGGCAGCAGATGTCTCAGACAATTTCGCACCAGACGCATGTATCGCCGAGTACGATAATGGTGGCCCATTGGACTTCGATGGCCCTCAGCCCAATCTCTCAGCTCCCGGCGCGAGCCACGCAAGCCTGGCCGTAAATCTCGGGCTGGCTAATCGAGGGCTCTACACATTCTGGCGTCGCGGCCTTCTGTGCCTCAGCGATGACCATCTTCGCGCCCTCGGCGTCGAACTCGACCTCAACATGATTGGCGCAATGCTTCCCGGCTTTCCCGCTGGAACCGAGATTGGCTTCGAGATGAAGATGACTGACTACCCCAAGGTAGTTCCCTCCGCCTCCCAAGACAGCCAAATCACTCTTAAGATCGACGGGCTAATGCTCGACCTACACGGTGACCGTCCCGACGGCACTCGCAAGACGCTCAACGCCGAGATCGACATCGAGGTGACTGCAACGGTCGGAATTGACCCGAGCAGCAACTCAATCTTTGCAGGCTTGGACAACGCACAAGTCACCCGCATGGTGATCAAAGACGAGCGGGACGCAACTGGCAGCGGTTTCGATGTCGCTCGCATCTTGCAGATGCTTCACAATCACATTCTTCCGGGTCTTCTTCACGAGGTTGGCGCTCTACCTCTCACCGGTCCAGCCTTTTCCTTCGAGGGATACGCGGTCATTCTTCGCGAGCTGCAAACCAGTGATGCATTCCTTACTGCCGGCGTAGACCTCTTTAGGGTCCCAGAGAGCGACAACAATGCTCCAGATACTCAGATCGTTTCTTTCCCCACCGGCCCGGTGAATCCTCATACTGCAGAGATTAGCGTCTCTGGTAGTGACACTCAGATTCCCTCAGAACTCTTGCAATACGAAATGTCCATCAATGGCGTCAAGCAAGAGGCGAGCTTCATGCACACCTTCAAAATTGGTGAAATAGGCGCAACTGATACGTACTTCGTAGAGGTCGCTGCTGTCGACCTGAGCGGCAACGTGGACCCAACCCCAGACACGGTAGAGCTTACGGTTGACGGCATCGTTCCTCACGTCGCTATTGCTGGTGCACGTACCCGCGAAGCTGACCAAGGCCCGGTTGCTATCGACTGGAGCGTGAGCGATGACGTTAGCGCGCCGGCTGACATGAACATTCGCCTCGAAGTCTACGTCCTCGACGACCCGGCGGATGCTCTCTCCGCCCGGCTCATCGACACCCAAGAGCTTGGCAAAGGCGCCACAAACACCACCGTTCACCTGGAGCAAGTTGGTGGTATCTACCGCGTAGAGGTTCACGCCGTCGACCAAGCCGGAAACGACTCAAAGTCCTCTCTCTTGCTCACCATTCCATCCAGTGGTGGTTGCTCGGTAGGTGGCAGCGCTGGAGCTGGCAACATGAGTCTCCTGCTTCTTGCTCTTGGTGCTCTCTTCATTCGCCGTCGCCGCGAGGCATAGGCTGATAAGCGCAGCTAAGACGAAGACTGCTCGGTTCTGGCTCTGAAGACTGCTCGGTTCTGACTCTATAGTCGCGCGAGCAAGAGTATCGGCCAATGCATGTACGTGCGTTGGCCGTTGCTTGTTTTGGGCGGAGAGCTGCGTCGAGCCAACTTGATAGTTCTCAACTATTAGGGGGGGGCTCTTCTCATTGGGGCCGACAACGGGGCGGCACCTCGTCCCCCCCAAGACTTTTCTGTTGTGTCTGTCCCCAATCTAGGCCAGTGTCGCGTGGCCGTGACCAAGGCAGAGGCAAAAGCTGAAGCGAAGCGCGACCAACGTCGACGCGAGATTCTCGATGCGGCGAAAGATCTGTTCGTCGAGCGTGGGTTTCACTCCGCGTCGATTAGCGAGATCATCAAGCGGGCGGGGATCGCTCGCGGCACCTTCTATCTCTACTTCAACAGCAAGGATGCGGTTTTCGAGTCGATTCTCGAGCTGGCCATCCACGAGTTGGAAGTACGCATCATTGGCGTAGATGTCGAAGAAGGTGCCCCTCCTCCTGCGTTGCAGCTGCATCAAAACGTGAGCCGAGTTCTGGAGTACATGCTCTCAGACCGCGCTCTCATCTTGCTCATCTTGGCTCACGGCCTGCCGCCAGATGCCCCGATGGCGCTTCGAGTGGATGCGTTCTTCACCCATGTCGAAGAGCTCATCGCCAGATCTCTCAGCTATGGCATGAGCGTCGGCCTGGTTCGAAAATGTGATGCCGAGCTGACCGCCGCTCAGATACTGGGATCTGTTCGTGGTGGAATGCGCCGATTGATTCAGAGTCACGAAAACTTCGAAGTCACTGAAGTTGCTTCTCAACTCATTGATTTTGCTCTGCGTGGTGTGATCATCGTCGATCGACTTCAGTCCTAACTGGCTGAAATCCCCTACTCTAGAGGGCAAACAAGTTCTTGACTGACATGTCAGTCTAGTACAAGGTGAACCTCTACTCGGGGCTAGACTGACGTGTCAGTCTACGTTCTCAGACGAGGTTCCACATGACTGACATCAAGTCTTCCAACATCAAACTCTATGTCGGCATCGACATTGGCTCTACGACGGCAAAGACCGCTGTCGTAGAGCCCGAATCGAAGAAGATCATTTGGTCGAAGTACATTCGTCACGAGACCAAGCAGCCCGAGTTCACTCGTGATCTCCTCGTTGAGATCTGTGAAGCGTTTCCCCGTGTGAAGCGCGAAGAAATTCGCGTCTTCATGACCGGCTCGGGTGCCGGACCGATTACGCCCCACGTTGGCGCCAAGTTCGTCCAAGAGGTGAACGCGGTGACCATGGCTGTGGAGCAGCTTCACCCGGATGTTGGCAGCGTGATCGAGCTTGGTGGTCAAGACGCCAAGATCATCATGTTTAAGGATAACACTGAGACCGGTGACAAGCAGAGCACCACGTCGATGAACGACAAATGTGCCTCTGGAACCGGCGCTACAATCGACAAGTGTTTCCTCAAGGTGGATATGCCGCCCGAGGAAATCGCGGCCCTCAAATTCGACCCTTCGAAGCTGCACCACGTCGCTGCGAAGTGCGGCGTCTTTGCCGAGACTGACATCGTCAACCTCGTTAAGAGCGGCATTCCTCGTAACGAGATCATGTGCTCTCTGGCCGACGCCATCGTGAGCCAGAACCTCAGTGTTCTCACCCGCGGCAACACACTCAAAGCCCGAGTCCTCTTGCTCGGCGGTCCAAACACTTACTTACCCTTCCTCCAAGAGTGCTGGCGTTTGCGTATTCCTGAAAGCTGGGAAGAGCGCGGATACGAGTACCCCAAGGATGTACCGATTGAAGAGCTCATCTACGTTCCTGAGAACGCAGACCTCTACGCAGCCTACGGCGCCGTGCTCTTCGGCATGTACGAAGATTCTGACGTTGGCGTTTACCGAGGTCTCGGGCCTCTCATCCAATTCATCGAAGTGGGCCGCAAGGAGCAACTCGGTGTGAGCGCTGGTCCTGGCCTCGTCGAAGAGCCTGAAGTTCGCGACGCGTTCCTTGCTAAGTATGAGACGTCATCATTCGAAGAAGGCGTTCTGCAGCCCGGCCAAGTTGTTCGCGGTGCCATCGGTCTCGACGGCGGTTCTACTTCGTCGAAGATTGTCTTCGTAAACGAAGAGGGTGCGATTCTCAAGAAGGTCTACCAACTGTCCAAGGGCAACCCTATTGTCGACATGAAGGAGATGTTCGCTGAGCTTCGCCAGTGGGCCACCGACCAGGGCGCTACCATCGAAGTCACAGGTTTTGGTGTTACCGGCTACGCTGGCGACGTCATGGAGAAGGGGCTGCTCGCCGATGCCAACATCGTCGAGACCGTCGCTCACATGATGAGCGCCAAGCACTACTTCCCCGACGTTGAGGTCATCTGCGATATCGGCGGTCAGGACATCAAAGTTCTGTTCATGCAGCAGGGTGACATCAAGAACTTCAAACTCTCAAACTCCTGCAGCGCCGGCAACGGCATGCTTCTGCAGGCGATGGCAGCTCAGTTTGGTGTCCCGGTTCGCGAATACGCCGGCCACGCTTTCGACGCCAGGCTCTCTCCCAAGTTCAGCTACGGCTGCGCTGTCTTCCTCGACTCCGACCGAGTGAACTTCCAGAAGGAAGGCTACTCGCGCGATGAGCTCCTCGCCGGGCTTGCTCTCGTTCTGCCCAAGAACATTTGGCAGTACGTTGTGCAGATTCCCCGTATGTCCGAACTGGGCCTGAACTACGTGTTGCAGGGCGGTACCCAGCACAACAAGGCGGCTCTCAAAGCACAGGTCGACTACATCGAGGAGCGCGTTCCCGGTGCCAAAGTGCATGTTCATCCCCACACCGGTGAGGCTGGCGCCATCGGAGCTGCCTTTGAGGCTCTCCGCGTGGTTCGCCGCAAGGGCTTTTCTACCTTCGTCGGCCTCGACAACGCGATTGACATCGAGTTCACCAGCACCAACGACGAGAGCACCAAGTGTGATTTCTGTCCGAACAATTGCTCGCGAACTTTCATCGATACCAATACGCCAACGGGGCAAACGGCTCGCTACATCTCGGGCTTTTCCTGCGAGAAGGGCACAGTCGAGGATCTCGATGCGCTTCGCGATCTCAACACGGTTCGCCGCGATCGCATGAAAGTCTACCCGAACCTAGTTGATTTCGAAGCCAAGCTCTGCTTCAAGCATTTCTACAAACCAGAGGTTCTTCCCGACCACGGTGAGAAGATCACCGATATTGAGGTCAAGCGAAGCCTCTTGGGAGCTGTGCGCCACAAAGAGATTTCACGTCCCTTCGCTCGCTCTTCTGCCGAGGCTGTCGCCAAGCGCAAGAAGATCCGCATCGGTCTGCCCCGCGTTCTAAACATGTGGTTCACAGGTCCCCTGTGGCGCACCTACTTCGAGACGCTGGGTATTTCCAAGCGCAATGTCGTTTGGTCCGACGAGACCAGTGAAGAGCTTTGGCAAGCTGGCGGCAAATACGGATCTATCGATCCGTGCTACCCGGGCAAGGTCGCCCAGGCCCACATCCATAACTTGCTCTTCGAGCATCACGAGAAGAAGTCTCTGGACTTCATCTTCTTCCCCTGCCTAACCCACGTTCCCACCTACGTCGAGAACGTCATGGATACGGCTTCCTGTCCCGTCGTCGCCGGTACTCCCAAGGTGGTGCGCTCTGCCTTCACGAAGGAGACGGACTTCTTCGCGGAGCGCGACATCGAATACCTCGACCCAGCAGTGTCGCTCTCAGAGCCTCTTCGATTCAAGAAGCTCATGTTCGACGTCTTTGGCGAACGGCTCGGTGTTACCGAGGACGAGAGCGACTGGGCGATGGACCAGGGGTGGAAGGCGATCAAAGAGTTCGATAGCCAAATGGAAGAGCGCGGCAAGCAGATTCTCGACGAGGTGGAATCCGAAGACCGCATTGCGCTTCTCATGATCGGTCGCCCGTATCACAACGATCCTGGCCTCAATCACGACGTTCTCGAAGAGTTCCAAGCGCTCGGCTACCCGATTCTCTCGATGCGCTCGATTCCGAAGGACAAGGAGTACCTCTCGAAGTACTTCGCCGACGATCTTCAGAAGAATCACATTGAATCGCCGCTCGACATCAATGATGTCTGGCCCGAGAACTACAGCGTCAACTCTGTGCAAAAAGTCTGGGCAGCGAAGTTCGCTTCTCGTCACCCGAATGTCGCTGTTCTCGATCTTTCGAGCTTCAAATGCGGACACGACGCACCGACCTACGGTCTCATCGATAGCATCACGGCAGCTGCAGGTATCCCGTACTCGGCACTGCACGACATCGACGCCAACAAGCCTTCCGGATCTATCAAGATCCGCGTGAAGACCTACGGCTACACCCTCATGCTTGCGAAAGAGAAGCTTGAGGATGAAGGCAAGAAGAAGGCTGAACTTAGCCGCAATCTTGTCGCCAAGAAACTAGAACTCATGGAGCAAATCCACGAGCAAATGCTGGCCAAGACGGGCACCTCAGATGCCGCCTTAGAAGCAAAGATTGCGGAGGATCGTGAGCTCCTCACCGCAATGACCCCGAAGGCCACTGGCCGTCAGCTGAGCGTTCTTTCCTAAGCTCTTCGACCAAGACAAGAACACAATATGAACGAACAAGAAATCACTGCTGATTTTGATACCAACTTTGAGGCAAACCTCGCCGCTAGACTCGCTGAGTTTGAGGTGCAAGAACGCGCTCGCCTTGGGCTCAAGTCCGAGAAGATTGGTCACTGGGATGACAAAGTGCCGAGCGGCTTTACCCGCAAGCAGCGCGCCCACACCACCATCCTCGTTTGCGGCCTTACCCAGGCTCACGACTACTTCATTCAATCTTCACTTGGTGGCCTTGGCTACAAGGTGGCGCCGATGGACGTGCCCTCGAACGCCGCTCTGCAGTATGGGCGTGAGTTCGGCAACCGCGGACAGTGCAACCCGACCTACTTCACCGTGGGCAACCTGATCAAACATCTCACCGAGCTTGAAGAGGGTGGGCTGTCCAAAGAAGAGATCATTAAGAATCACCTCTTCCTGACGGCTGGCGCTTGTGGTCCTTGTCGCTTCGGCACCTACGTCACCGAGTACCGCAAGGCGCTCAGAGATGCTGGCTTCAATGGCTTCCGTGTCATGCTCTTCCAGCAAACCGGTGGACTCAAGCAAGCTACCGGCGAAGGCGTTGGCCTCGAGCTGAACCCAGAGTTCTTCTGGGGCGTGATTCGCGCTATCTTTATCGGTGACGCTCTCAACGCTCTCATGTACCGAGTTCGTCCTTACGAGGTCACGGTGGGGGCTACTGACAAAGCCGTAGCGGTTGCCAAGGAGATCGTATCTCAGGCATTTCGCGATAGGAAGGGCCTTATTCAGGCCGTCTACAAGGCTCGCAAGATCATGGGATCGGTCGAAGTGGATCGCACCCGCGTTGTCCCCAAGGTTGGCATCATTGGCGAGTTTTGGGCCATGACCACCGAGGGTGATGGCAACTACGGCATGCAGCGCTTCCTCGAGAGCGAAGGCGCCGAGGTCGACATCCAAGTGGTTGCCGCATGGCTCCTCTACATGCTCTGGCAGGCCCAATACGACACAAAAGAGCGATCTGCCTTGCGTGGTACGGACGGAGACAAGAGCAAGTTCAGCCTCGAAGGCGTCGACGTACGCAAGAGGCTAGCAACACTCTACGCCGCCGATAAGGGGCTTCGTCTTTTATACCAAGGAGTCGCCCAAGCACTAGGTCTCCGGGGATTCCATCTCACCGACATGGACAAGCTTGCCGAGGTTAGCCATGCCTTCTACGACAACAATCTTCGTGGCGGCGAAGGCCACATGGAAGTCGGCAAGCTCATCATGAACATCGCGAACACTAAGGTCAACATGACCCTGAGCATCAAGCCATTCGGCTGCATGCCTTCTAGCTCTGTCTCCGATGGTGTTCAGTCGATGATCATGGAGATGTATCCACAGGGCATCTTTTTGCCAATCGAGACCAACGGCGATGGCGCCGTCAACGTCTACAGCCGCGTGCAAATGCAGCTCTTCAAGGCCAAGCAGTTGGCTCAGAAGGAAGTTGATCAGGCTCTTGCCGAAGCTGGCATGACGATGGACGAAGTGAAGGCCTATCTCGTCAAGCGTCCAAAGATGAACCACCCGTTTCACAAGAGCCCGCACGTCTACGGATGCACGGCAGCCGACCTCGTTCACGAGATTGGCCAGCGCAAGAACAAGGTTGCAAGTCTCAAGTTCAAGGTCTCTAAGGTCTTGGATTGGGCTAAGAAAGACAAAGGAAGTCTGGCCGTTGTCGCCAAGATTGCTGCTGCCAAGGCTGCCAAGGCCAAGAGTCATAGCGCTGTCAAGAAGGCGGAAGTCGTCGATAACATCGAAGGTGGACGTCCACCTGTACCTGCTGGACGGACCCAGCTCAACGTTCTCTAGAAATCTGATGCCAAACGAGTTTGAGAGCAGATTTCTGACCGCTGGGCTACGCCAGCGGTCGTATTTCGCTTCCGTTGGAAGCTAGCTGGTGTTTTGTAAAGAAAAGCACCAAACATAAGACTAAGAACCATACTGAGGAATCTGACTATGAATATTGCAACATTCGTATCGAAACACGCAAAACGCGGTGCCACTATTGTCGGTGGAAAAGTCGCTACTGGATTCAATCGCGCCGACGAACTCGGCGGTGATCTTCGCGACTATCTTCTGGAGCGAGATGACTCCCCCAAGCTACGAGTGCTAGGGGAACGTCTCGCCAAGCTCGGCGGCGTGATGTTGGAAGAGGTCGGTGGCCCTTCCGAGTACGAGCAGCAAGTTGCCACAGCTGCTGCCGCTGCTCCCCCGCCCACAGCCGCTGCAGTCGCAAACGCCGAGCGCACGGGGCCTGGGGATTCAGAGATCGCCGCCCAGATATACGGCAAGGAGTCATGTCCATGGACGGGCCGTACTCGCACTCTGCTCAACGAGAGCAAAGTCGACTTCGACTTCATCGAACTCGATGACGCGGAGCACGCCCACTGGGAGGGCAAGCTTGCAGCTGAAACCAGCCAAACCTCGGTACCCTGTATCTTTCTTCGCGGCGAATTCGTCGGTGGCTTCAATGAGCTATCGGAAATCGTACGACTGGGACATCTGGAATACCGCACTTCGAGTCTCTCTGACCAAGCGGTTGCTGACGCATCGCGCCCTCACGCAATCATTGATATTGCCCCGCGTCGGGAGTCCGCAGCCTGAGTTTGTGCTTGAACTCCCCTGCCCATCGCGCTAAGTCAACCGCGATGTCTGACTTGCGGGTTTTGGGCGGGGGCGCGGAAGCCTTCGGAGCGATATTGGAGAATATCGTCAACGCAAAATCCCGAATCGAGATACACGCCTTTCTTTGGTGCGACGACAATACGGGAAACAATCTCGCCTCAGCACTCCTCGACGCTGCAGAACGCGGTGTAACTGTGCTAATTCACAAGGATCGCGTCGCTGCTGTCTACGAACTCTCCGGTGGCAACAACCAGAGTTTCTTCCATAAAGAGGCCAAGCGTGGCGAGAAGTTTGCCGCGTGGGTGCTCGAGCGCACCTATCTTGGCAAGGACAAGGAGCGCAAGGCCCGCAAACGCCAGCGCCCGAATGCTCTCGTCGATCAACTCGTGGCCCATCCCAACGTGACGGTGGCACACGATAACAAGCGCTTCGACCACTCGAAGATGTTCATTTTCGACGAAGAGATCCTCGTGCTCGGCAGCATGGGCATCGGCGACGATCATCACGATGAGTGGATCGACATGATGATCGAGCTCACTGGGGCCCAGCATGTTGAACGACTTGCCCAGCGCATGGCCGGAGAGGTCGAGTTCGACTCAAGTCGCCGGGTGGACTTCTTGCTCCACAACCAGCGGGCACACGAGAAGAAGACCTGCCCCATGCTGACGGAGCGACTGAGCCTAATTGAGGAGGCAAAGACTTCATTGGTCATCGAAATGGCGTATCTCGGCGATCCGAGATTCACCAAGGCACTGATCGAGGCAGTCAACCGTGGGGTCGCCGTGACCCTGGTGACCGGCCGGGACGTCAATGTGTTGCGTTCCCTAGGCAGGGCTACCCTCGCGAAGATCCTAAAGAGCACTGGCGCTCCAGAGCATCTCTGCATCATCCTGCATCCACGAATGGTGCACGCCAAGATGGTTGTGGTGGACGGTCGCTACTCAGATGTGGGTTCTGCGAACTTCACCAAGCTAAGCCACGGCGTCTACGATGAGGTGAACGTCTACATCGACGACCAAGAACTCGCGGCCGCGCTAACCGAGCATGCCTTCTCCCACCGCAAAGACGGTGAGGTTGTGCAGGGCCGTTTGTCCTACAAGAAGTGGGTTAGCCAGGTCGAGCGCGTGACGGTTGCCTACCAGTCGCGCAACGGCGCGTAGTGCCAATGGTGCCATTGAGGCACCATTGACACTACACATTCGGCTTCGCCAAACGTGAGGTGTTTCGCTTCCTTCGGAAGCTACTTGTCTATAGGCGCTCTACGCTTAATAGCTTTCCGTTGGCGCCGATTCGAAATGCGAAGGTGCCATGCACTCCATTGCGCGTCACGTGGGCTCTTAGCGCTGTGGCGGGTAGTACAACCTGACGGCCATCCACTGCCGTCGCGTGAACGGTGGGAACGCCTAGGTAGTGGCGCTGGTACTCTTCGGCGGAGATGTTCAATCGAATTACGATCTCTTGAATTCGGCCTATCTTGCGCTCGTGCACATTGTTCCCAATCGGCCACTCGGGGCAATATCTGGACATCTCTGCGAACTAAGAAATCGGGACCAGCTCTCGAAATAGGAAGCTAGCCCGTCTTCGACCTCGACGCAGCCTTCAGTCGCATCGGTGTTGACTGAGTACGTTAGTTGCGTCGTCGGCGACGGCGACGGCGATTGCTACTAGGCGCCAGTCCGTCCGATGCTCCAGAGCTTGGCTTGGCCTGAGGTCTTGGCCTAGGTCGGGCTTCACCCTCGGGCTTGGCTCTGGACTTGGGCTGAGCCCTCGAATGAGGCTCGGGTTTGGGCTTGGGCTTGGGCCTGGTGGCTCCTTGGTTCCGGTTCGCCGATGAAGGGCGAGAGGCTGCGGGAACAAAGTCGGGTGTCAATTGCCTGCGTGAGTAGGCCTGCCAGATCTTGCGTCCATCGCCACTGGCTGATCTGAGGCTAGGGTTGGCTTTGCAGAGAAACTGCAGCACGTTCTCAAAGTCGCGCAGAAAGAAATTGGCCGCTCGATTGGTATGAGCCGCCGATATGATCTGCGGAAAATCGATGATTGTCGGCCCCTCCGCCGCATTCAGAATGTTGTACGGCGATAGGTCCCCGTGGATGAGCTCATTGCTGAGCATGCGAATCATCTGCCCACGCAAGTCGAGATAGTGCGCCCTAGCCATCTTAGCGTCGTAGGGCGCGTCGATTAGGCGATCTGCGGGGCAACCGTCCGCACCTCGCACTAGGTGCATGAGCAAGACACCTTCGTAGAACATCACGGGTTTCGGCACGCGAACACCACTGGCATAGAGCCGATTGAGCGTCGCGGCTTCCGTGTTCTTCCACTCATCCTCCGATGCCTCGCGCCCAAACTTGCTGCGAGACTTCATCGCGCGCTGTGTGCGAGTGTTGCGAACTTTGCGCCCTTCTTTGTAGTCGGCGTTGTTCTTGAAGCTTCGATGGGCTTTGTTCTTGTAGACCTTTGCCACCAAGACCTCGGATCCCCGGTCTACAAGGAAGACGTCTGCTTCTTTGCCGCTCTTGAGTCGAGTGAGCTCCAAATCAATGATGCCGTCTTCAATGAGGAGGTCGAGGGGTTTCATGTCTGCTAGCTATCGTACTAAGTCTGTGCTCCCAAGCGAGCACAAAGCCGATCTTACACCCTTCGCTGGTGCTCCTCGGCGTCACCAGTCCGAAAAGATCGATATCGGAGAGCATCTCGAGATAGACCACAAGGCAGGCCGTGAAGCTCGTGTCACTTCAGAATGCAGTGTTCTTGTAGCGGCGAATATCCTCGTCTGTGGCTCGCTGATGCACGCCGAGCAGCCAGTCTCCGCCGAGCAAGAGGTTGAAGTTCCGCGTCTCGTATTGGTGATGCATCCAATGGTGAAAGCGCACAGCGCGGCCATAGGAGCTCATGACGAGTAATCGGAGAAGGAGAGGCGCCGCTTCCGACTCGGCGACCGTCTTGTGAATATAGGGGTGAAAGTACTTCGACATCATCGGCCAAATGATGAGGGCAGTGACAATGCCAGGCCGCATCCACGGTCCGAGCAACCACAATTCGAGGGCGATGGCAGGAAGGACTGGGAGTACAAAGCAGGTGATGTTGAATACGCCGCCAAGGGACAATCCAAAATCAGTTTGGATCGTCGACTGGTAGCCGAGCGAGTGGAGTTTCTTCTCCAGTTGAATCCGTTCTTCGTCTGACACAAATTGCTTCACATACCTATTCTTGAATGTCGCATGGTGATGCACAACGTGGTGCGCGTACCATGAGTGCTTCAAGATCGTGCCAAGCCAGGGCACTGGCCAGAGCCTTCGGCAAAGTTTGGAACCATGCTGTATGTGCCGGTGCAGAAGCGACTCAGCGAGCGATATGGTTAGGTATCCAACTAGGCAACCCACCAGCATTTGCATCATGATGGACACGAGCCGAACGGTACCAGATTCAGTACATTTCCATCTAGTAACGGGTGCCCGCCCAATTGTAGCGAAATGATCGTAATCGGGACAGAATCGTGAGATCAGTCCCACATGGCTGAAAACAAAGAGCTCTCTGACCTGACTCTCGCGGATCATCTTCGTCTTGCAGCGGAAAAACGGGGACAAGAAAGCGTTCCACTCCCAGAGCTTGGAGATGGCAAGGCCCTCTCGGAGATCGAGCTTGGCTTCGAAAGAGCAACGCGTGAGCTTGCTCGTTTAGAAGTTGCCAGGCGCCTAAACGAAGAGGAGCCTGCGACTCCAAAGAAGTGTCCACGCTGTGGCAAGCGTTGTCGCGTTCGGGCG
>JAAEPE010000318.1 GCA_024222395.1 Myxococcales bacterium | reverse complement strand
GACCGGCTGGCTAAGCCTTGGTCACGCGGAACTCTCATCCGCTGGGCAACGATGCAGAGTTTATAGATTACATTGTGCTTTCTTTCCCCTCTGCCAGAGCTTCGCCTGGCGCAATGAACAGTTACCCCCGAACGAACAGCTCAGCGGCCTCTACAAAGGAGCCAGACAGTCCACTTTGATACGCCTCGACAATCTTTCGACGAACAGCAATCGGAATCATCTAGCCGTTTGATCATGAACACGCCTGTCACGCAAGTTCTCGATCAAGCTTTGTGCTCGGCGGTCTAGCCCGACTTGGACCGAATCCGGGATTGGTGCGGCGCGCTAGAGAACGTAGGCGACGCCGAGCATGCCGCCCACGAAGAGATCACTGCCAGAGACCTTGTGGTCTCCTCCAGTGTCGCGAAACGAGAAGATGTGCGCGTAGTGGCTCAGATTCACGATGGCATGAAGCTCGATAGAATCGGTAAGTACGTATCGGAGACCGACCTGCGCCCCATAGGCCGTTACCTCGGTCTCACTAAACTTCTCTCCAAGCTTGCCCAGCGCTCCAACGGTTCGATAGTCCCCTGAGAGCCATGCTCCTGCCTTGGACGAGAAGTCCACCCCTACGTTGAGCGCAGTTCGAATGAACTCATACTCAACATCCGGAATTTCGTTCAGGATATTCCCTGTGGCGTTGCTCGACGAGAACACGAAATTCTGGACGGCGTAGCCAACCTCGGCACCGACATAGCCGCCGCCAAACTTGTATTTGAAACCGGCATTGACGTCCCATTCGTCCCACGCGCCTTCTATTGTCTGCATATCGTCCGTTTGCGAACTGCCCCCTACCAGAGTCCTGGCATAGGAGCCAGAGACCCCCACGCCAGCGAGAAATACGTTGGTCGACGACGCCATCGGAAATACCTGAAGGCGGAGCCTCATCAGAGGCACGACGGCAGAGTCGTAGGGACGGACGGCGGGTGCACCTTCCACACCTTCCGGTATCTCATACTTGAACTTTCTATTTCCGGCCTCTGGACCGAGAGTGACCATCAACAATCCACTGGCAGCCGTGGTGCTCACGTCGTCATCGTCGTCATCGTCGTCATCGTCGTCATCGTCGTCATCGTCGTCATCGTCGTAGTCGTCGTAGTCGTCGTAGTCGTCGTCATCGTCGTCATCGTCGTCATCGTCGTAGTCGTCATCGTCGTAGTCGTCGTAGTCGTCGTCATCGTCGTCATCGTCGTCATCGTCGCCGTACTCGTCGTGGGTCGCGCCAGGATCATCCTCTAGCTCAACTTCAACAATGATAGTAGCCCCTGCCTCTACCTCGATCCACTCCTCGAAGATCTCGTAGCCGTCTTTCAAGATCTCGACCTGGTGGGCTCCTGCCGAGACATCCTTGATCGCTCGAGGCGCCTTGCCCACGGCCTCCCCATCTATGAGAATTTGTGCGCCCTTTATGTCCTCCGCACCGTCTGCTGCGACAATTCGGACGCGACCCAAGGCAACTTCGTTTAGCTCGAAGAAGAAGGTCTGCCGGCCGCGCCTCTTCTTCTTTACTTCGATGGTCTCGTAGGTCGCCTCAAAACCGCGTTTCTCGATGTAGAGCGTGTACTCACCTTCGGGAAGCTTGCCAAGGTACGGACTCTTTCCGAGGCGCTCCCCGTCCCTATTCTCCAAATACAACTTGGCACCGGATGGATCCGTTTCAACTTCGATAGCGTAGCTCTTGGCTAGGACCTCCGTGCTCAGCCCAAAGAGGGTGAGGAAGCAAGTCGCCAGCAAGAGACGCAAATCTAGACGTCGCAGCCGCATTGGGCCTATCATACCGGCCATTTGCCCGAGGCGCTAGCTGCCGGGCGTAGCGGGCCAGGGCGGTCGCAGGGCGGTCGAGTTCTAAGGAGCTAGATCATTTCGAGGAGTTAGCGAAGTGTGGGCCGTCGTCGGTGAATTTGATTGCCGTTAGCGATCGACAGGAAGACGGAAAACTGATCTGACTTGTGGATGGT
>JAAEPE010000317.1 GCA_024222395.1 Myxococcales bacterium | reverse complement strand
CTGCTGTCTTGCTCCGAACCCCTAGCCTCCAGACACAGCGTATCGCTGGGGGCCGGCGAGGGGCCAACCAACCGGGTGAGACTGACCTTCAGAAACAGCTCCGGCCCTCGAACCCTCAAAGCCCCCGAAATCGCCCTCTATCACACCATGGGGCAGCTACCGGCGAAGCCGATGACCCACAGATTCTGCTGAGGAGCCATTTTTCTTAACTTAGATAGCCTGACAATACGTGCCGAATTCTTGCCACCTACTGCAGTGCATCGCGATGCTTGTCACGTGCGTTCGAGGGTGGACTAGCCTCCGGCACCGCTCTCGGTACTCACGCTGTCGTTGGCAGTGATCCAAACGCCCCTCTTCGCTCTGCTGATGCCGCTTGTTCGCCGCTCTGGCAAGCTCTCGCTGTGCTGCGGCCCGGCACGTCGCGGAGCAATACTCCTGGCCTCGGTAGTCGGGGCGGCACACGAAGAAAATCGCCCGGCAGGCACTGCATGAGAACTGATAGAGCGGAATCTCGGTATCCATCACAGAATGCGACGGCAAAGAACTGGACTCGTGCGCTGCTTCAGATCAATCTAGAGAAAAGGCGCTTCAACGTCTTCTACCATCGCACTTTGGAGGTCCGAGTTGGTGCTCGGGCCTCCAGCTTTTACCCCGCGATTAAGATCGTGCCACCGGCTCAGCGCCAGGCGCGAGTTCTTGGCGATTCTCGACCTGGTGGCCAGAATTCATCGGATTTCGGT
>JAAEPE010000316.1 GCA_024222395.1 Myxococcales bacterium | reverse complement strand
TTACTTCGAGCAGCGAACTATCGGCTCTTGAGAAACCGATCATTTGAAACATGGCAGCAGGTGACGTGTGCCTGCTGAGCAGGAAAGCTGATATTTGTGAGTGCCCTTTTTGCAATTATTGGTCAACTTGACAGAACCTCTCGGGGCTCGCGCGACTCGTGACTTCCCGACCGATAAGGGCGACATATCGGACCTTCTGAGTCTTGCCGCTTCGGCTTGACCGCAAGGTCGCGGGTGCCGCTTTCGTCTTCTCCATCAGGGTTGAGACAGTCGCGGAAGCTTCGAGCCCTCGGGTCTATCGCCCACGTCGTCCCGAGCGCACGGCCCTGTACCGCCCTCTGGCCCATCACTTCGAGCACTTCGTCCAGGTGCATGAAGAGCGCTGCCACCACACCCACGGCAATCTGCGCGGCTGCGTTGAGCTGGCGGTTCACCGTTGTCTCGATTGCGGCAGCGCCGTGCTATTAAGGCCCCCGAAGAGCAGAATACTGTGTTAAGATCCCTATCCTCAGTACTCAGAAAGGAGTTTTTCCGTGAAAGAGCTTTGGAAACTCGCTGCGCCTTTGTTGGTCTTCTGTGCGGCACACTCGGCCTCTTTGGCTGAAGAACATGTGACGTCCGTGACTGCTGGCGAGCTGATCACAGCACAGTCACTTCGGGAGCGGGCTCTGTCGACCGGAAACTATGCTTCAGCGCTCTCTGCCTCCGAGCGTCTTTTGATGCTGGCGAAGTCCAAGCATGGATCCATGCATCCAGACACAATCGCTAGCTTGCACTCCCTCGGAGCCATGCGATTTCTCAACGGTGAGATGGAACAGGCACAGGCAGTTTTTGAAACGATTCTTCGTCAATCGCGCACGAATAGGATCGATGGTTTCCAACCCTACCTAGGGGATGCTGCGCACAAGCTGGCCCTCGTGTATTACTCCAAGGGACGAGTTGACGAAGCCATCGCGCTCTTTGAGGAAGCTTTGGATTTCGCACTCGAAGTCGCGCCAGCGTCACACTTGAACGTGGAAATCGCGAAGAATAATCTGGCCAATGCGCTTCTCGCTGGGGGTAAGGTTGAGCAAGCCGTCCGGATTCTCGAGGAAGTCAGGGACAGCCACTTGAATGAGGCAAAGGGCGTTAGCAGTAAATACAAAGCCACGACACTCAACAACCTTGCGCATGCCTATATCTCGGCATCAAGGTTCTCAGATGCCGAGCGACAATCTGTCCTCCACGCTAGGCTGTTCGTCAGCCCAAACGGCAACGCTTCGGCCGGCGCAGAGGGTTACAGCACTGTAGTTACCGCGATAATCTTTGATGATTTCTCCGACGGCGAACCCGTGGATTGCAGCGTGTTCTCGGGGAACACTGGACCAGTAAACCCAGATCCTCGTTCCGGTGGCCCCCTTGCTCAATGCGGACCGTTTGGGACACAACCCACTTATGGCATGTGGGGTGATTGGAACGACGGAGGTGGCAATGGCCCAGGCGGCGGGGGTAACCCATGTCCGTCTTGTCCCCCGTGCCCAATATGCAATGGAGGCGGCGGAGATCCCGATCCCGATCCCGATCCCGATCCCGATCCCGATCCCGATCCCGATGTTTGTGCCCCATCAGACCTCGATTGCCTTATCGATGAGGTTACCTGGGAATGCGATTTGTGCCTAATGGAAAACGATGACGCATTCAACAAGTGCCTCAATATGTTTCTTCCGCGAGTGGCTCCAATTCACCCCTCCGGGACACCGACTCCGGTGCCGATGTTGTTCACAGGAACGAGCCCATGGCCTCAACCGGTGCGGACGACCGTGTCGCAGAGCGGGCTCCAGCAATGTTTACAAGAGGCCCGGAATGCGTGGGAAAATTGTGAGACCAACGCGGGTCGAAGCGGGCTAACTTGCGACGTCGTGATGAACCCTCCGTTCTTTCCTTGAACTATCAGCGCACCTCCGGAATACCAGGGCGCACCCGAACGGATTGCTGTAGGGGCAGGCCTACACGGCCCGTTGACGCGATTTCCGCGGCCGGTTCCAATCCACCGACCCCGTAGGGTGCCAATAATCGGCCCGGAAAGCTGGACTTGCCTGCGCGATATCCGATAAGACATCGTAGGAAAGTCACGTCCTGATCTCATAGCGAGGCGGAAGATCGAGAGCCCCTCCTGTTTTCCGGCGTGGAGACGGCTCCCGATCGGGCACATCGAGATGGGTATAGGAAGCATAAAGCCCCCCATCTCAAGAAGCCAGCTGTCCTGATGGCGTTTTCTGCAGTCAATGGTGAGCGATTTGTTTAGGTGGAAATTTTATTTCGGTGTTTTTTAGGCGACCACGCTCTGTTACAGCTGGTG
>JAAEPE010000315.1 GCA_024222395.1 Myxococcales bacterium | reverse complement strand
GCTATAAGAATATGTCAAAACTGGTGCTGTACTTAGAGGCCCGTGATTTGGAGATCAACAATGCTGTTGACGAGGAGCAAATGGCCGCGTAGAAGGAACTGAGCCGCTACCGAAAGTTAACAAGCGACGGGACATCGCCGTACTGCCGGCGCTGGCTAGTGCAACCACGTCTCCGCAGACGACATCACCTGGCCCGCCAACGATGTTGGAGTTCAGATCCACATCAACATGGGCGACCTCACCATCTCCGGTGGGCCACTAGACCTCGTAGTCTCACCGAACCTCTCGGGCTCCGATGCCGAGATGACCGATATGATCAGTCGCCTGCGCAGCGGCGCCTGGTACCAGACTATCAAGGCAGCAGAGATGCCGGCGCCAGACAACGTCGCCTCCGACCAATTCGTCGTGCCAGATACGGTCTACTCGGTAAGCATGGAAGGCAGCGCGGACTACCCTGCGATAATCTACACCGACAATCTCTACATGCCCGCCGCGATGACCATGACGAATCCAACCGGCGACATCACGATCGACCGACCGGTCGGCGGATTCGTCGATCCGTTCACTGTGACTTGGGATTCCGGGGACAGCACCAACATGCCCGCCGGAGCGGAAATTCTCTCCCTCGTCATGCTCGTTGATGGCACGGGTACCAACATTATCGAGTTCTGTGTAACCGTCGATGATGGTGAGTTCGTGATTCCAGTTGAGGTTCTCGGGGAGTTCTACGCAGAGCAGCCAGCCGGCGGTGCAATCCTCATCGGCAATGTCCCTCATCAGCTTGGCCGTTTCGACAATGGCGAAGGCGCTAATTATCGCCGCATCGACTTCCTTGGCATGTGGTGCGAGGCGATGGATTTCGGCATCAATCAGCTCTAGACACACGGTGCACTTTCGCTTCGAGCGGAAGAAGGAGGCCGCCGCAATTACGCGGCGGTCCTTTTGTGTTTCTGCCATGTGCGAGCGGATTGTTCTTAGCCTTCGGGCCGCAGGTTGAGTTCTAGTGTGACTAGCTCGTCGCCCGGATCTAGCTCGAGGGGCATGGCACCTCTGGCCTCACCGTGAGCGGCCTGCAGGACGACGTCACCGGTCCCCACGCGCTGTAGGTGAAACATGCCGTCGCGGTCGCTCATCGCTTCGGAGCTGCCGAGCCAGACCTTGGCCCCGGCGACTCGCTCGCCGTAGTCATCGCGCACAACGCCTCTGAGGCTCGCCCCGCGCTTCATCCGCATGATGTGAGGCTCGTCGTCCTCCTCGCCAGCAGAGACCTCGAATCCTTCTCGCAGTGCGGAATATTCCGGGGAATCGATGGTCGCGATCCACCGTCCACATGCGAGTGCATCGACCCTCACTTGGCCGAATGCATCGCTTAGGGCAGTACTCGTGCGCCCCTTCGGCCCGCGTAGCGAGACTCGCAGGCCTGCAAGCGCGGCTTCACTATGACTGTCTCGAAGCTCGATTCGCAGGGAGCCACCGGCGCTCAGCGAAAACTCTGTGCTGCTTTTCGTCGATGCGGAGGCTTTTAGCGCCGGGTACTTCTCTGATCGGATTAGCAGGCCATACGTGCCCGCGGGAAGTGCCTTGTAGTGAAAGAAACCATAGGCATCCGTCGTCGTCCTCCGGCCACGACCCGCAGGGCCAGAGAGGATCTGCACCTGCGCTGCACGCAAAGGCTCTCCACCTGGCGAACGGACTTGGCCCCGAAGCTCTGCGTTAAAGAGTGAGAGTTCGAAGACATGCCCTGAGGCGTCTACATCCTTGGCCCGTATTGTCTTTCGAATCACTCCAAAGCCTGCCGCGCCGATCTCCAGATCGATAGGGCCAATGAGGGGCCTGAGTCGGAAGCTGCCATCGTTGCGAATACCCTGCGTTGCCACGCGTTGCCGTGATTCTCCCTCTCCCTGATACGCTCGAATCCAAGTATCTGGAATAGGCCCGCCTGGGCCAAGAATCTTGCCCTCAAGTGACTCCCCGTCATTGAGAACAACTCGTATGTCATCGAGTGATTGCCCTGGGTGCAACTTGAGCTTCTTGATTTGCCCGGGAGCATAGTTCGCATGACGAACGGTGATCACATACTCCCCTGCGGCCAAATTTCGCAGAGAGAACTCTCCGTCAGTATTCGACATCTCGCACTCCGATGCGATAGCTCTCGCGCCTTCCGACGTGGCTGACACTTGCAGGTCCAGAGCCCGCATCGACCGCCTCTCGCTAGAAAGGGGCATCTCTATTACAACGGCGCTCCTGAGCATTGGCTCTGGGTCGAGAAAATGGGGTTGCCCAGCCTCTTCCTTGGAGAGCGCGAAGTGCAAGTGTGCTTCGGAGTGTCGAATGCCACTGCGACCCAAGGTCCCAAGCTGCGTCCCGGCCGCGACCTTCGCGCCAATCGCTAGATTCAGGGCGACGGAGTCGAGATGCATGTAGAAGGTCTTGAAGCCGGCATCATGCTCCAGAGCAACATAGCGTCCCGATTTGCCACGATCGTCGTCGGAGGCGACCACGACCACACCATCTGCCGCCGCAACAACAGGGGCGCCACGCACACTGCCAAGGTCCACACCGCAGTGGCCGTTCCCGCATTCGAGGGGACGTGCTCCTGCGCGTCTCGCCCCAAATCTTCGCGTGTCGCGGATTGGTAGTTCTCGCCGTCCTGTAAGAGGGTGCATCCATCTCGGCCCGACCAGGCTTGGCGTAGACGTCGCGGTGATGCGCTTATGCGTGGCACCCGCTGTGGATACCCGGATTTGTGCACCGACCACGGGCTCACCTCGCTGATTTGCGACTCGCCCAGCGAGCGCGGCTCTTGGGGCCATGGGGACGACAATGTGCGCTGTCACTCCCACGCTGTGAACGCGTAAGACTTCTGATTGTGCGTGCTCGCCAGCCAATGCGACGACCTGCCACTCTCCCTTTGGAAGGCTTGCAAAGACGAAATCCCCCATTGAATCGGACTTGCCACGAAAGACCGCATGGTCGTGGCCTAGAGGAAAGAGCGCGAGTTCTGCTGTTAGGCCAAGGCCACCCAGTGTTTCTACGTGTCCTGTGAACTTCGTGGCCCCAGCGAGTTCGATACGGTGTGGAGAGCGAGTTTCTTCCTCCGAGTAGGCCTCCACGGTCGTCAGCGATGAGACGTATCCTGGGGTTGAAGCCCATGCCTGATAGACACCCTGTGCGAGTTCATCAAAGACGACGAGCCCCGCTGCATCTGCTGTGTGCGCGATGCCTTGAGCTCCGCTGCCGTCCAATAGGTGGACGACTGAGCCTTCAGAGTTCTTCCCTGTGGCATCGACGACGCGTATGACAATCTGCGAATGCGGTTGTGAGAGGGCGGGGCTCTGCTCGTGCTCCGTGATTTCGGGCTCGAGGCGCCCAGTCTCAAGAGCGACGAGCACGTCACTGGTGAGACGCGTCACTGGTGCATTTCTCGTCTCTGCAGGTGAGAGATCGGGCATTGCAGCCCCGGGATTCTCTTGGCACGCAAGAACATATAAGAGCGCTAGCGCGAGCTTCCCCGCGGCCGCGCATCTCGCGCCCAACCAGGGGAATAGTGGGGCCAAGAGAGCCATTGCAGTAGTCAATGCACCGTCTGTGCCGCGCGCATCACCGCGTTATCGATAGGTTGGGTAATCGAACCAAGGATTGCATTGCCAATCTGTCTCGACTTGCAGGCCGCGCCCGACAGATTGGACATAGAGGCGCCGTTCCGTACGTGGCTACCTATGAACGCAAACATCCCGCAGGACGCCGCTCCCGTTGGTTTTAGAAAGCGCTATCGTTTCTCGGTGAAGGTTGATCTGTAGGATACAACTGGCGACCCGCAAGTGAAATTTCAGGATGATAGACGAGGATGCACTGCCATTGTAGGGGGGGCAGATCCTGAAAGTGGGGGCTGAGGGCTTAGAGCACAGCGACTTCACACAGCGTGAACGGAAAGGGATCGTGGAACTGTAACTGTAAAGCCTAGCCGTGCCCCCACTGGCGCTGTGCGCACGTCCGTATTCTGCTGTCGGGATGGGAATTGACAAATAATTGAAAACGAAGGCGGAGCGCTTGCGGCTTCGTGTGCTTGAATCTCGCGGTGCCGATGCACGCACTGCCCTTCGGGCCTGCTAGATGAAGACTTGTCGCCACCTGGCAGTTACCTATACGAGCAAGTGTTCCTGAGTATTGACGAGCAACACCTGCAGAATGCTTGCCCTTCTTGGCGAAGCCCGTGTCGTCAAGCAAAAGTGACTAAGTAGTACTATGCGGCGTCTTCCTTCGATGTCTCCATTGAGACGTCAGTGTTTTTCTGTCCAATTCCGTCTTCGAACCGACATCCATTGGCAAGCTCGGCCATCAATTCGTACCCCTTCAGTCGCCGCCGGAGGCATAGTGGTCCCGGAGGTCGGGCTGCAGCCCAGCCCAAAGGAGCAAGGTCTTTCCGACGCCGGTTTCGCCATAGAGCAATCCGGCACGGTAGCCCTGCGAAGTGACGAGGGTGGCCAGCTCCTCTCGCCCACGCTCTCGACCAAAGAAGACGTCACGCTCGGATTCGGCAAACCAGCCCAGACCGCGGAGTGGCGTCACCGTCCCAGGATAGGTAGCGACAGGCAAACTATGCCGGATTCCCTGGAGAAGTACTCATCCAGGGCAGCGGCGATCGAGGTGCCGCGGGCCCCGTGTCCGTGGTAACAAGCACCCACGATGTCCACTTCCTTGCTCGATGTCGAGAGCCTCACTGTTCACTACGGCAAACGGGTTGCCGTAGACTCGCTAGATCTGAGCCTGCAGGCGGGCGAAATCGTCGCCATGCTCGGCCCCAACGGCGCCGGAAAGAGCACCACCCTGCTAGCCATTGCGGGAGCCTTGGTCCCAAGTGCGGGAACGATCAAGGTGGCTGGCTCTTCTCTGGCAGACACGCCCTTGGAAGTGCGCTCTCGAATTGGTTTTGCCGACCAGCCCCCCTCTCTCTACGAGTTCTACACGGTGGAAGAACACCTGGCTTTTGTTGGTCAAATGCGGGGAGAACCCGAAACCGCGGACCACAGCCAGCTGCTCGCAGACCTCGGATTGGCATCGATCGCCAAGCGCCTATGTCGCGAGCTCTCCTTTGGAATGCGGCAGCGCGTTGGCCTTGCCGCGGCACTTGTCGGTGGGGTCGACGTGGTCCTGCTAGACGAGACCTTGAATGGACTTGATCCGAGAGCGGCAGTGCGAGCGCGAAGTGCGCTGAGCAAGGCCGCAGATGGCGGCGCGGCAATATTAATGTCGACCCACCTACTAGGCATTGCCGAGCGTCTGTGCCAGCGCATCTTGATCATGGATCAGGGGCTTCTCAAAGCCGATGTTTCTGGAGCCGAGCTTGATTCGCTATTGGCCAAAGGGCCGGGAGCAATCGAAGAACTCTATCTATCTCTTGTCTCCGAGCCCGGGGGCGCCACGTGAAGCCACGCGTGCTCATTCGCTGGGCGAATTTGGAAGAACGCAGGCGAAGACTTCACAATGGCGGAATGCAGGCTCTTCCTGGAGCTGTTCTCAGTGTTTTTCTCGGTGGCTTGCTGGCTGTGGAAGTTGCAAGACGGATTCTTATGGCCTCGGAAGCCGATTTTGCCCGCGCGGTCATATCCGCCTCTCACCTCTGGCTGGCAGTCGCGATTTGCGGATACCTCGTTGGCGTCTTCGGCGCTTCCTTCAGGCTCTTTTGGCGTCGTGATTCTAAGATTCTCGCCAGCCTGCCCGTGCCCGGGCGAAGTCTCTTTGCCCTGGCTTTGTGGCGCTCCCAGCGGGTCGCGCTTCACGTCTCGATTGCCCTAGCATGTGGGCTCATAGCCTTCGGCGTCTTGGTCGACTGGGAGGTAGCCGCTCGCCACTTGGTTCCGATACTTCTCGGCTTTGCGGGGGCCGCTTGGCTTGGCCCGGCTGCGTCGCTTGCGGCCGGTGCCATCGTGGCATCGGACAAGGCGCAATCGATGATTGCGAAGATGGGTGGGGAGTTTCAGGCCCCGCGCACAACCTGGCTGAGTTTGCTACCGGGGCTTGCCGCCACGGTCGTCGCAGTCGCGCTCATCTCCTGCGCGGCCTGGACGCTCGGGGGGCGACCTCCAGGTGGTTCCATAGTCGTCGTTATCGCCGTGGGCATCGGTGTGCCGCTCGCGTCGCTGGCTTGGGCCTGGGCTCGGGCAGACCTGGTGGTTCCCGCTGCGGTTCGCGAGGTCGCAGCACTGGATCAGGAGATCCTGGCTCACATCGAGCGCAGCACTCCTTCGGCAATCGAGCGCGGCTTCTTCAAGGTGTGGCTCCGTGACACCGGAGTCGTCCGCGTTGCCCTCAAGGATGCCGCCCTCTCAAGGAGGCGCTATCCCTCTCCTTATTTCCTTATTTCCTGCGGCATCGTCGGGCTGTGGATTGTCGCAGGAACCGTCCCAGAGGCGTATCTCGCCTGGGGCGGGGCTGTGCTGGCTGCTCTGATGGTCTACGCGATTGTTATGGCTAGGCGTTACCTATCGGAACCAGTGGAAATACCTGCACTTTTGCGTTCGCTGCCGGTATCTCAGCAGGCCGCAGTTGGTGCAAAGGGTGCTGGCGCTCTTCTTCGGATCTGTACAATCGCACTGCTTGGAGGCGTACCCGTCTTGCTCCGAGCGCCAGACCTGGTGGGCACGGGCATCTTTGTGGGCGCGATAACCGCGCTTGCGCTGTTAGCTAGCCTGGCTTTGTGCCGTCGACTGTGAAGATGTGCAGTGAGCCTGCGCAGGTATGGGGCTCGCGGCCCGTCTGCCGCATGTCAAAGAGGCAGATTACCTCAGTCTTGACACCCTGTTGGATATTGGCGACGTAGCGCGAGGCGGAGGCGAGAACGAAGAAGATTCCCAGCCCTGCGCCGCTGCCCCCAGCACGAGGGCGTCCGCCACTCTCCCTAGCGCGTAAGAGATTGTCGAGAATGCCCTTCTTGCGGAGCTCTCCATAGTAATCGACGACAGATACCCCGAAATAGCGGCCATCGCATGCATAGGTTATCGTCGCTGGCTTGGAATTGGGATCCGGGGCTTGGTTTGGGCCGACCTCAAATTCCAGGTTGTCCTGCCCTGCTTGGCCCGCTTTGGCTGCTGCAGGGGCATTGTAGATGGCATTCATCAGGAGCTCGTCAGTGACATTCTCGATGCGGCTTAGAATTTTGCGACGTGCGCCAATTTCTGACGCAAACTCAGTGACTTGCTCCAGGGCAGTGCGCTTTTCCTCGTAGGAATGCACCTGGCCGGTTCGCGTTTCTGTTCCCCAACTGAGGTACTTGTCGAGCCCGAAGATATCGCCGGTTAGTAGTTTTGCCGATGTCGCGACAATTTCGCTCTCGTCGGGGTCTGAGGTGTCGATGACGTTGTCGAACGGCTGCTGCCGCATGAGCTGGACAAAATCGTTGTCTGCTATGGATTCACCGATGATCACGACCTTGCCGTGTTTGTCCATGACCTGCATGAGGTGGGGCAACTCGGCATCTTGGCGGCTCTCTTTGTCTAAGAACAAGAGACTGGGCGGGTACTCGCGCTTGTCAGCCTTATCGATCGAATCGCAGAACTCGATAGTGGAGCCGGTCGCGTGCAAGCTGCGCTTGAGTCGGCGACGCAATGCTGGGCTCGACACCACGCACAGCGTGTGGGGAACTCTATTGGCCGCACTACTACCTTTCACATGGAAATAGTACCGCGAGAATGAAAGAGATCGAGAGTAATTGCTCGCTCCTTGCTCAGATAAATGCAGCCCACAGTGTGCTCAGCAGGGCGGTCCAGGGGGACGAAGTAGGCGCATTCAGGACCGACGAAGGTTCGGCGGTTTGTGCGGCCTTGCCTCTTGTTTTCAGTTGTCTAGAAGAGGCGAGAGCCCCGACAACAGTGATAACGTCCACGGAGATGGCTGAAAGAAGCGGCAAGTTGCCGGGCAAGCCCCCGCCAGTGCCCACCAAGCGCAAGACAACCACTTCCGGACGCCCAATTCCGCCTCCTCCGCCCAAGGCAGAAGCCAACGGCTCCACTGAGCCAGACCTCGACGATGCGAGCATTACTCGTCGCCTAACAAACGCTGGCGCTGCTGCCACAATTGAAGCACTGCGAGCAAATCTAGAGGCAGAGCTTGAGGCGCTTGTGAGTGCTGGCAAAGAGCCCAAGAACATTGCCGGTGTTGCTCTACGGCTTGCACTTATTGCCCGCGACTGTAGCAACGATGAAGCGGCTGTGCTCGACTACTGCGAGCAGGCAGGACAGCACCCTCTCGCAATCGAGATTCTTCTGAGCTTGGCCAAAGGAGCTTCGGATAGCACCGAGTTTGAGAAGATCACTGAAGTGCTTGATAGAAGCACAAGCGCTGCGGGCACCGACGCAGTCGCACGCGTTCGCGAGACAAAGGCCAATGCGTGGCTCTACCGTTTCGCAAGTCCGGACAGGGCCGCCGAGGTCGCTTCCGAAGGGTTCGACGCTACACCCACCGCAGAGCTTTCTAGTGCCCACGCCATGGCGCTGGCAATGCAAGCGGACTGGAGTGGCCTAGAGCGATTCTACGCAGAAAGTGAAGATCCGGAAGCGGCATGCCGCGCGGCGCAGATCGCAACGGACTGCACAAACGACCTAGAAGGTGCCAGGTCGATGTTGGAGGGAAAGACGGGCAAGAGCGCTCCAAACGCTCATTATGCGTCGATTCTGGAAGCCCAGATTCTCGCACAGATCGACGCGCCCGCAGCTGAGCGATCCGTTGCGCTCGCGTCTCGCGTAGAAATGCTTGCTGCCAAAGCACCCAAATCAGTTGAGCTGAGTGCTACCAGATTCTGCCATGCACTAGCCCAAGAGCAAGCAGGCGAGGAGCAAGAGGCGCAAGCTACCTTTGCCGGCCTAACGTCCAAGACCGGCTGGTCAACATCTGTGGCTCAGTTGAGCGCCCTTCGAGTCGCGAGCCATCGGTGTGACTGGGCAGAGGTCGCGAATCAGTTCGGCAAGCTTGCGACGCTGGCGAAGGAAGACGGACTCGAGGTTGCCTATCGACGCAGACGCGCCGAAGTGGTGGAGCATTGCCTCAAGAACGAAGGAGAAGCGCTGCGCGCTTGGAAGCGACTAGCAAACCGAGCGCCCACCGATGGCAGCATTGTTCTCCCTCTCTTGCGCTTGCAGATGCGCGCCCCGAAGCACCTAACTGCTCAGCTCATTGCAATCGCGACCGCGAACCGTCGGGATGAAGTGATCTACCTGCGACGCGCAGCGGCTGTCGCGGAGTCGCAGCTCGAGGATGTCGAGCAAGCTTGCACCTTGTCTCAAAGAGCCGCCGACTCCAGCAAAGTCACAGGGGACCTTCACGATCTAGCACGGCTGCGCGCAAAGCAGGATAAGAGTCACGCGATTGCATGTATATATCGCGAGATAGCCAGTATGGAGGCCGACGAGCGCGTTGCGGTGCCACTACTGCAGGTCGGTAGTCTGTTGGAACTATCAGCTGGGCGCGAGCAGCAATCGATGGAGCTTGTGGCCGAGGCTGAGAAACGAGCTCCAGAAGACCTCGCGACACAATTCCTGTTGGCTGCTATGCGCTCGGAGCTGGGCAAGAACGATGAGCTCTGCACGAGCCTGGAAGCCATCGTGAAACTCACGGCCAGCGAAGAAACCCGTTTCGCCACGCTCTGCGAATTGGGCCGTGCTCAGCAACGTGCGAACAACTCCGCTGCTGCCCGCGAGGCGCTGTCCCAGGCGAGCAAGCTGCGGCCAGATGACGCTACCCTGCTTCTCGCCCTCGCCGACCTCTGCCTGGCAAATGAGGAGTGGGATGAGGCCATCTCTCTCAAAGAGCGCGCCGTGGGCTTCTTGCCCGACGGGCCGGAGACTAGTCTCATTTTGGAGAGCGTCGGGGGCATTCACGAAGAGAAGCGCTCAGACTCGACATCTGCGCTGGCGGCGTATGAGCGGGCTCGCACGATGAATCCAAAGAGGGCGGAGTTGCTCCAGTGCTGCCGACGTCTCTACAGAGTCATGAAGCGACCGGGCGATGAGCTCGCGAGTTTGCGTGCTGAACTCAAGCTCACAGAAGAAGATAGCAATAAGCTCCCGCTATTTCTCAAGATCGCAAAGGTCTCAGTCACGGTGGGTGAGCCCGTGAATACTTCGATTGAGGCATTTCAAGGTGCACTGGCTATCGATCCGAATCACATCAGCGCCCTTGGCGGCCTCCATGCCCTCGCAGGGAAGAATGAACGCCACGAAATCGTGGCCAAGGCGTTTTCGACAGCACGGGAGACTTCACACAATCTGAAGATACTCTGTAACGCATACGAGCGGTTGAAGGACTGGACAAAGCTGGTTTCCGCACAGCAAAGCTATACTGCTTTGCTACAAAATAATTCCGAGAAAGCTGCCATGGCAGTGAAGAACTCGGAGATCTACGAAACCAAGCTTGGCGACGATAAGAATGCGATTGTCTCGCTTCAAGCCGCCCTTGAACATGATCCGAGTCGCAGTGCCACATACGAAGCGCTAGTTCGCATCCTTGAGAAGCAAGACCGTTGGGAGGATGTCTTCACGGTTGTAGAAGCTCACCTTGATTCGATTCCAAACGTCGAAAGCACCCTCGCGCGACGCGTGGAACTTCTGTGCAAAGCCGCGGAACTTCGGCGGGACCGGCTCGATAAACCGAGCGAGGCCGCAGAGTCGTTTGAGGCCGTGCTCGTACTCGATGGAAGTAGCGCGGCTGCGCTTGACGGCCTCGCTAAGCTCTACAAGACACTTGGCCGCCAATCGGATCTGCTGAGAATTCTGGAACTGCGACAGGCAACAGACGGCGGCAAGGCGCTTCTCAAAGAGATTGCAGAGCTTCGAGGCAAGACCGGAGATGCGGATGGCGCCATTGAGGCCTACTTCAAGGCGTTTGGGGAGGATACATCCAATCGCGATGTCTTCACTTCGCTCGAGAAGCTCTGCTACAGCAAGCAGCGGTGGGACGATGTAGTGCGGCTCTACGGGGAGGCAATCGCCAGTGTCGAAGCGGGTGATACGCAAGCGTATCGACTAGGCGACCTCTACTCGCGTCGGGGCCAGATTCAATTGCAGTACGCCAAGGATGCAGGCTGCGCAGCAGAATCATTTGCCAAAGTACTCGAGGTCGAGCCAAGCAACGATAAGGCCATGGTCGCGCTTCAAGAGATTTACTCGGAAAGCCAAGATTGGCCTGCTCTGATTGCTGCGTACGAGAGCCGAGCCACGAATGCCCGCGATGCGGGACTGAAGGTCGAGTCTCTGCGCCAGGCTGCTGAAATCGCACGTAGTCAATTGCAAGACCGCGCAGAGATCTCACGCTTGTATCAGGCTCTCTCCGAGCTAGATCCCGACGATCAGAAAGCGAACGAGACGCTAGAAGAGTTCTATTCGGAGACGAAGGACTGGCACCAGCTAGTCAAGGTTCTCGAGGCTCGCATGGCGCGCGAGCAGGCCACCGGGTCCGTTAGCACAGACCTTCTCAAACGACTTGCGAAGATTTCCGAGGAAGGCCTTCGCGACGATGGCCGGGCTGTCAAATACTACGAGATGCTAATCGAGCTGGCTCCGCAAAACCGTCGGTCTCTCGATGCCCTAGCTCGAATTTTCGAATCGACTGAGCGTTGGACAGAGTTTGTCAAAGTGACCAGACGACTGGTCAAAGTTACAAAGGATCGCAACGTTAAGGCGCTGCTGTACTTCAAGTGCGGCTCTGTCACAGAAGCGAAGTTCGGGAACGAAGAGGATGCGATCCGCTACTACGATGCTGCGATCAAGACCTCGCCAGCGTGCTTGCCCGCGGTTCACGGTCTGCGAGACTTGTACTTGCGTCGAGAAGACTGGGCTCGCGTCATTCAAACCTTAGAACTCGAAGTTAAGTTGTGGCAGGACGACAAAGAGCGCGGCGGGGTTTTTGCACAAATCGGGCGAATCTACGGCGACGAACTCACCCAGCCCGATCGTGCAATGCACTACTACGAGTCTGCTCTGGCAGTAGACCCAGAATGCGTGCCAGCAAATCGCGCTCTCTTTGAACACTACTTCAGTGCAGAGGAGTGGGAGCGCGCCCAGCCACTTGCGCAATCTCTTGCTCCTCGCGCCATGCGAGAAGGCGATCCAACTCGCCGTTCTGAGTTTTATCGAAAGTGTGGTGTTGTTGCTGCGCACACTGGCGATCCGGTGTCGGCTGCAGAGAGCATTGTAATTGCTCTCGAGATCAAACCGGAGAATATCGCGGCGCTAGAGGCGTTAACGGAGCTGGCTGCCGAGTCACCCAGCGTCTACGACTTCCCCGCGACGTTTCACGAACTGGAAAAGATCTATCGCAAGCGCGGCAACTCACAAGAACTCCTGGCGAGGGTCATGGTCGGTGAGGCCCAGGTGATGACTCGCGCTGGCAATCTGCACGAAGCCGAGGCTCTTCTGCGAAAGGCTGGTGAGAATTGCCAAGACGATTTGACCATTACTGAAGCTCTTGTCGACCTATACGAGAGTGTTCGCAATTGGCCTCAAGCAATTCAGGTCCTAGAGGACTTTCTGTCGACGGGCTGCTCAAAAGAGACGCGCTTGGCAGTGATGATACGACAAGCGCAGATCCATGCCGACGGGCCGATGGATGCTGAACAAGCCGTCGCAGTGCTTCGGCGCATTCTTGCCATCGACCCGAACAACCCCGAGATGCACTATCTCCTCGCGCAGGAGCTGTACTGCCTTGAGCGATTTGCCGATGCGAGACGAGCTATCGAGCGTGTCATTGAGCTTTCGGCCGCTCCCGGGTCGAACATCTCTGCAGAGCGCCTTGCTCGCTATTACTACTATCTTGGGCGAATTCTCGATCGGGATGGGGATGTTCGAGGCGCCACCGCGCAGTATCGCCGGGCCACAGACTACGATCCGGGCTACGCACCACCTGCTCAGGCCCTCGCACAACACTCGATGGCGAGCGGCGACGCGAGAGCTGCTGAGACTCGTCTGGTCAATTCCGCACATGCGGCAATGGAGCAGGGGGATCGAGAGTCGGCGATCCAGTTGCAACGTGAACTCGCGAGAATTATTCTTAAGGGCGGCGACCGCGATGCTGCTATCGAAGCCTATTGTGGAATTTTGGAAGTTAACGATCAGGGGGCTGCGGACAGGCTCTCCCTGGCTGAGATCTATGCGGGCTCCGATTTGCACAAGGCAATCGACGAAACTCGTCGCGTCATCGAGGTCGACTTGCGCCACGGACCGGCCTATCGTGTCCTTGCGGGCTACTATGTTCTCGCGAGCGAGCCGGCGAGAGCTTCGAGGGTCTTGTCGACGATGAGCCTGCTTGGCTACTCGGAAGAAGAAGATCTGAATATGCTGCAGACCGCCCAATCGGGCGCCCGGCCCATGGAACTCAATCAGCAGTTGGGCACTGAGCTTCGTGCCACACTTCTGGCGAATGAATCTCTAGCGAGTGTAGTAGGCGAGCTCTTTGCTTCCTCGTACCAGCAGATGAGTCAGATAGATCGCAAGGCGAGTTTGGGAGACAACCTCACGCCATTGCCCTCCGTAGATGATCACGCTCTACACATTGCTGTGGGAGATATGGTCCGGCTCTTTGGCATGGAGCCCGAGGTCTATGTAGGCGAGAACGTGCCTGGACGGGTCATCGCAATCGCTCATCCGCGAACGATCGTTGTCCTGGACCGCTTGGTGCTGCAAGAGCCAGAAGCCGCTCGACGCTTCGCCTTGGGCTGGGCCTTTGAGGCAATCTGCGGTGGGTACTCATCTGTGCTCAACCTAGGTGAGAAGCAGCGAACGGAACTTGGCAATCTCTTGCGTTCCCTGTTCCTGCCCGAGAGTGAGCGCTCGTCGGCGACCAGCGAGTTCATAAAGAGGCTCCCACCGAGCGCTCAGGAGATCATTCGGGTCAACGAAGGCTACTATCAGGACTTCGACATGGAAGAGTGGATGACAGGCATGAACGCAGTAGCTCGTCGAGCTGGGCTTCTGGCCTGTGATGATCTGGCGGCATGCGCTCGCATGCTTGCGGTGATCAGTGGCGAGAATATTGGCGAGAACTACGCTGCTCTCGGCACGGTTTTCTGCGGAGAGGACCTCTTCCAGTTTCATATCAGCGATGAGTACGACCAGCTGCGAACGATACTGAACCAGATTCAATAGGCGTTCTCTCCCTGTCAGGCTCATTCTGGCGCGAGGCGCCTGTAACTCGCAGGAGCAGGGAAGCTCCACTGTGCCGATTTTTCGTGCAATGCAGGACAGAACAAGTGCGGAACCTCGAACAAAGAGTAAGTAGACTGGTGTGTGCCTCGCCGGATCATCAGGTAAGCTACCAGTAGGCTTGGGGGCCGCTATTGTGCCCAAGAGCACTCGATTTACAGCCTGAACATGAGCAAAAAGTTTCAAGCATCGGTACACCATCGAGATGATGTCGGCTTCGTCAAACTATCCGGAGTCATTGACGAGGACAACGAACTCGCGGATCTCACCGACAGTATCCCTGGGAGCATGGTTGTTATCGATCTCGGAGAGGTTGAGAGAATCAACTCCTGTGGTGTTCGCGACTGGGTGAACTGGCTCAGTGCACTCGAAGCCAAGGGTGCTGGAATCGTTCTTGTTGAGTGTTCACCGGCAATTGTGGCCCAAATCAACTTGGTCAACAATTTCACCGGCAACGGCTCTGTTAAGAGTTTTTATGTCCCGTATTTCTGTCCGGAGTGTGACGAAGAGAAAGTCTTGCTCTGCGAAGCGGGCGAGATGGGGCCTCCTCCCCATGAGCCGCCAGTCTGTCGGTGCAACGGTTGTGACTTGGTCATGGACTTCGACGACATGCCCGACTCGTACTTTGCCTTCCTCTCCAACCAGAAGAAGGTAGCCAAGCCCGAAGCCGTGCAATCGATTCTCGATGAGTTTGGCAGTGGAACTGGCGAGCCCTCACGCATTCGCTCACGCGTAGGGGCAAACGCCACAGGCAACATTTCTAGTTCCGCGCTTCCCAGCGTTCCGTCCCTACCTTCGATCTCCGGCAGCGGTACCGGCGTTGGTAGTCGACCTGGAACACTTGCTGGCGTTGAGCAAACCAATCCGGGCATGCACGACGTCGCTGCGGTTGCAAAGAGTCAGGGCAAGAATGACTCGCTGGTCTTTGTACTAGTAGTGCTGGTGGCTGCCATTGGGGTTCTGGGCTTCCTAGTTTTCTCGGGCTAGTTTTCTCGGGCTAGTTTCGCTGCTAGCGCTCGTCCGAATGCGACCGCCGGGATTTCGTTGCCTGAGTAGTCGCCCCTCAAGGAATCGGGTGCAAAACCGGCGTTCTGCTTTGCAATCGCGGTACTTGGCGCCAAGGTTCCCAGAGCATTTGGCTCTGCAAACGCTCCGTATTGCGTCCCTTCGGAAGCTGGTTGGTGTTCCCTCCTAGAGCATTAGCCCCTTCTTGTACGAGAGAAGCTCCTTCTGTGTGCGCAGCAGCAGCTGGTTGGTCTCAAGTAGCTCCTTAGTACGCAGCCGGATCTGCGTCGCTAGCCGCTCGCGTTCCTCCGCTTCCGTTTCAAGCATTTTTTGATACTTAATCTGCACTTCCGCTTCGTCGGTAACATTGCGCTGAATCTCAAGCGCGCCAACGTGCTGCCCTTGAGGGTCGGTTATTGGTACGGCAGATAGAATGAACCGCATCTTCTGAGCCTCGGCGTCGCCGATGATCGTGCCGCTAATCTCGTCCAGGCGAACCTGTTTGCCTTCTTTCCAGCACTGCTGCGCGACGCAGCTATCACGGCAGACGTTGAGCTCGAGCACCTCAAAGCACTTCTTTCCCTTGAGGCCACGGGCGATTTGCCGAGGCAGCATGGCGTAGAAGGCTCGATTGAAATCCACAATCTTTCGGTCGTGATCCACAATGAAATAGCTATCAATGATCGCTGGGGCGACCCGCTTAAAGTCCTGCAAAAAGGAGTTGAGGGCGTCGGACATTGCTAAGGATTGTACACTCAAGCAGGGGCGAGGGGGCACAGGCCAATTGACCGAAATGCCGCAGCGTTCTAAAATTGTGGGGAATGGTATGAGTGGCTTTGGCCGCTCGAGGGACAGAGAAGAGATATCAACAAATGGCGAATGCCTCGGATTCAATGTCGCTCTCGTGGCGCATCAAAGAACGTGCCGGTTTCACGACCGTCGAGTTTGCTGGCGAGATCGACGAGAACACCGACTTCCTAGAATTGAGCGGTCGTCTAACGGGGCGTGTTGTCTTTCACCTCCAACAAGTCCGTCGCATCAACTCATGTGGTGTTCGTGAGTGGATTAACTTCGTGCGCGACCTTCCCAATGTCGAAGAGCTAACGTTCAGTCACTGCTCCGCTGTGATCGTTGCTCAGCTCAACATGATCTTCAACTTTCGCGGAGCTGCTACGTTGCGCTCGTTCTATGCACCGTACATCTGCGACGAATGCGACATCGAAGTCGAGAAGCTCCTCGATATCGAGACATCATTTCCACCGGGCGGCGACACCGAGCCGCCAGAGTTCAACTGTGAGAGCTGTGGTGAGCCCCTAGAGTTCGACGATTTGCCAGATCACTACCTGGCATTTCTAAGTGAAGGCTAGGCTCGTGACTACCTAGATGTCCCTGGCGGAAGTGCTGATAGGAAAAGTTGCCAACTCTGTAAGATGAGATCATAAGGGTGGTTCCTGGTCAACGAAAAGGATTGAGAATGGCCCGACATGCGCTTGTGATAGAGCTTTCGTCTCGACAGCGAGACACTTTGAATAGATGGGCGAATGCT
>JAAEPE010000314.1 GCA_024222395.1 Myxococcales bacterium | reverse complement strand
TCTGACTTCGACATTTTGATTAACGACATTATCAATACGTTCAGCTGTATAATTATCCCAAGCCGGTTTCCAGCAGAATCGCCTCGGCCAGGATCCTTACAGGGTTAATAGAACTCGACACATATTTCTGTAAAAGATAAGATCAAAAACAATTTCATTGACTTTCTTTTCATTTCTACACAAGAACTCACCGGGACACAAACAGCGAAAACAGCGGAAAACAGCTGATGGGGGGCCACTTGGCACCGCCTATGATGAACGGCACCACTTGCCCGTCGGCGTCAGATCGAACAACGTGCTAGTAACCGACGGGATTTTCGGATCGACGACCTGGGAGGCTAGGCGCTGGAGTTCTTCGACACATTCGAGGGTGGATGCGGACATTTAGTTTCGTTCCTTTGCCGATAGGTCCGCGACATGGAACGTGTATTGGAGTCGGCTCCTCCTAGGGCCGCGGGGGACCCGAGCGCGAAAGAAGGCCCTGTCGAAGTGTTCCTCTATTCGCTCTCCCCCGCGAGCCAATGCATCAATCACTAGCTCACCTTCTTCACCTTCCGAGAACTGAGGAGCATCGTCGGTAGGCTTGCACACGACTTGGATTATTCGTTTTAGAAGCCGGCCCTCCAGCTCGGCGGCACCACCCATTTCCGAAGAGCCTGTGGTTAGCGGCCGCTCAATAATCTCGACCTCCATCACCTCTACCAGTCGGACGTCGCCGAAAGTCACATCACCAGCCATTCAATTTCTCCTAATCCCTGCCGCCATTTCGACCCCTGCGCGGTCACGATCGAACCAGCGCTGCGAGAGGCCCCCCCTTGAGCGGCTCCCACACCGGCGACAGCGTGCCGCCACCCGCTCTCGCGGCGTGTCGCAGGCGAGCCGGGGGAAGCGGAGAAGCGCATCAAGACACTGCTCGATGGCGGTGTGGAGCCATCCCTCGAGCTCGCCCGACTGTCTCTCAACTGCGGAACAGGCACATGCGGCAATCTCGAAGAACTTGACGTCACTCATGCCTCAATGCTCAAAGCGACATGCGGCACAAGTGGTGCCGCGGGTAAGCGGGCTGCCTCCGCGCTTGGCGGAGCAGTAGCGAGGCGGTGAGTCAGCGCCCCGAGCAGCCGCTCGGCAGCTGCTTCTCGCTGACCTAATGCCGCCTGGAGCATTTCGCACATCGACAAGACTGCTTCGATTCGCTCAACAATGCGGCGCTGGCACTCAAGTGGGGGCAGTGGGATCTCGACAGTCTTGAGCTTCGTGGCGCTGATGCCAATGTTTCCAGCGGTGGTCGCGCAGAATTTCTCAACGTCGCCGCGTGTTTCTGGGCTGTTCATCGCATAGCGTACGTACTCTGGTAAACAACGGCCTAGGTCAACCCGGAAACGGATCAGCTTGTCTGGGTAGAGCTGTTCGACTTGGCGATAGCCGGTATACAGGGAGAACAGACCCACGTAGTGCAGGTTCCCGTTGAATCGGCACGCAAAGAGGTCGCCGGGCTCTACCGAGAACTTCATGCGAGTCGCCTCATCGGCCTCAAGATACTTATGTTCTTCCTCTGCGATGAGGAAGTCCTGTCTGGCAGTGCCGGCGCTGATGCGCAAGATTTCCGTTCCATGCGGCTCGTTGCTAGGTCTGGTCGAGATGCCGTTTAGCGATTTTTCGCGCAGGAGGCTACCAATTGAAGCCTTGGGCCAAGAATTTAGCGAATGCCCCGTCAAGTGCCCGGACGTTCCCAGAGACAGCACAGCCGGACGGAGAGAGGCGACGATCGACGAATCGTCGTAGAGCAGGTCGAAGTTGTCGTGGATGCGCTGCCAGTGTTCGGTGAATTCGTCGGGGGTCTGGGCGGTGAGGAGGCGGTCGAGGCAGGCCTCATTGAGGCGAGTGCGGGCTTGGCGCTGCTGCCTCTGCTTGGCTTCGAGTTCGTCGCAGAGGCCCAATGCCTGTCGGACCTCAGCGACGATGCGTTGCTGTTCCTGCGTCGGGGGGACCGGGACGGGGACAGCGCTTAGCTGCTCCTGGTTCACCTTTGGCATTGCGAGCCGATTGTCGTCCGAGGTCACGCACTCAAGAAATGGTTGGGACAGCGTGTAGAGATGCAGGAACTCGACGTTCATGTGAGAGTTGAGCGGGTACATGTCAGCGCTACAGAGGCCTTGAAAATCGACAACAACTGACTTTGCGAGGTTAGGACGGATTTTTGAGTACAAGACCTGGCCTGCAAAGAATCTGTGTTTGTTGCTCCTAACCCCGTCCTCTCGGACGGTGGTGTATTCGAGCAAGCGGCCAGTCGCCTTCTCGATGTGATTCGGGGCGATGTGTGGCTCGTCCAGGTAGTCTTGAGGCTTCACAAGGTTCGAGGCGATCGTCGCGATCTTGTCGAAGCGAACCCACCGCCACGTGGGAGGAATAGAGTAGAGCGCAACGGCGGGTTCCGTGGCGATTTTCTTGCGCGTCTTCTTCCGGTTGGCTAGATGCGTATCCTTGATGTTGGCGAGCAGTAGCTCCACTGACTCATCCGTCGCAAGCCTCTCAGTGAGGCGTCCCTGCATGGCAAGCCGGAGAACTAGCCGCCTAAGCGTCGGAGCAGATTCGGCGGCTGCCGAGATGCCCTTGAAATGGGCGAAGAGGGAGTCAACGGCTGCTTGAGTCATCGCAGCGCTTTCTCAAGTTCGGCTCTCAGTTGAAGCCGGACTCGCTCTACGCCGCCGGCAACCTCAAGATACTCTGCTAGGAGGTCTGCCGGGTCTCTGTGGGATGTACCTTCCGCGTTGGGATTCTTGACGTCAAGATTGTAACCGTTGTCCTTGATGGCTTGTGCGGTGACTTTCCACGCGAAGTCGGTTTCAGTGCGCTTGCCCCACCACGCCTTCTCGGGCTCGAATTCCTCAATGCGCATGGGCTTAGTCTTGTTGTAAGACTTGGCACCATCGGGGTAAGGATGTTCGTAGAACCAGACATCTTTGGTGGGCTGGCCCTTGGTGAAGAAGAGCAGGTTGGTCTTGATGCCGGTGTATGGGTTGAAGACGCCATTAGGCAGCCGGACGATGGTGTGGAGGTTACAATCTTCAAGGAGCTTCTCCTTGATACGAGTTTTCACTCCCTCGCCGAAGAGAGTGCCGTCGGGTAGGACGAGGCCCGCCCGGCCACCAGGTTTCAGCATATGCATGATGAGCACGAGGAAGAGGTCGGCGGTCTCTCGGGTACGGAAGTTTGTGGGGAAGTTGGTCTCGATGCCGTCTTCTTCCATGCCGCCGAATGGTGGGTTGGTGACGATGACTTCGACACGGTCTTTGGGGCCGTAGTCACGGAGCGGCCGGGCGAGGGTGTTGTCGTGGCGGATGTTCGACGGTACTTCGATTCCGTGGAGCATCATGTTGGTGACGGCGAGGAGGTGTGGCAGCGGTTTCTTCTCGACGGCGTGGATGGAGCTCTGGAGCGTATCTTCGTCCTTGGCACTTCGTACGTACTTGCTGCGCAGGTGCTCGATAGCGCAGGCAAGGAATCCGCCAGTCCCACAGGCTGGGTCGAAGACCTTTTCTCCGAGTTTGGGATCGACCATGTCCACGATGAACTGGGTGACAGCTCGGGGGGTGTAGAACTCTCCGGCGTTGCCCGCACCCTGTAGGTCTTTGAGGATTTTCTCGTAGATGTCTCCGAAGAGATGACGGTCCTCGGACTTGTTGAAGTCAATCTCGTTGAGCTTGTTGACTACCTGCCTCAGGAGCGTGCCGCTCTTCATGAAGTTGTGGGCGTCCTCGAACACCGAGCGGACGACGAGGGAGAGTTTGTCTCGGTTCGAGACTCGGAGCTCTCTCAATGTCGGAATGAGCTTGTTGTCGGTGAACTGGAGCAAGGCGTCGCCGGTGATGCCCTCGGCATCGGCTGCCCAGTTCTGCCACCTGAGTTCCTCTGGAATGGGCGACTCGTAGTCGTCTTCTAGAAGTTCACGCTCTTGGTCTCGGGCATCGAAAATCTTGAGGAAGAGCATCCATACGAGTTGCTCGATGCGCTGGGCGTCGCCGGAGATGCCGGCGTCCTTGCGCATGATGTCTTGAATCCCCTTAATGCTGGTGTTGATGGACATATTCGGCCTCGGTCGATGTGCTGGTGGTCGTGGTTTGAAGCCCATGAGCGCTACGCGGCCACCCTATAGAGTTCTTGTTTTAGTTCGCGGACTGCTGAGAGATATTTCTTCTTGCCGCCGAAGGCTGTGACGATTTCCATCGGAGTGCCAATGTGGGTGATGGGTGGCACTCGGAGGATATCCATGGTCTCGAGGTCCTCGACGCCTTCGCTTGCGAATTTCTCGAGCAGGGCGGTTAGTACCTCGCGAGTCTTTTCACCGTACTGGGTGAAGTAGTCCCGCTTACGGACGTTGTCGGCTCGTTGCTTTCGGCTTAGGAGAGGTTTGTCGAAGACGACGTGGCAGATGAGGTCGAAGGGTCCGTAGTCCTTGCCCACTTCCTTCTCGAGGGCTTCAAAGATGACGCCACGCTCTTCGAGTTCCTGGACGATGGCTTGTTTCTGCTCGGCTTCGGTCCACCGCGTGAGAAAAGCCTCCATGGTCTGGAATTCCTTTTTCACCATCTTCTTGGTGTAGTCCTTTAGGGACTCGGTGATCAGCTTGCCGTCGGTGCCGTAGTACTGGATGCGTTCGGCTGCCACCGACACCGGCACGCCCTTGACGTAGTACTTGATGCGCTTGGTCGGTCGGTCGTCGCCGGGGAAAATGATTTCGTCGGGGTCGTTGTCAGGCACGACCTCGCCTTCCTCTTCCGCATCGGGGTCTGGTGACTGCCCCTGTTCGGGCTCGAAAATCTGGACGGGGTCGCCGTCGAAGTCTGGGTCGGCGAAGAGCTCGGTGGCTCGCTTAAAGTCCATGATGGTGAAGAAGAGCTTGTCGTACTCCTCGTTGATACGGGTTCCACGACCGATGATTTGCTTGAACTCGGTCATCGACTGAATGCGCTGATCGAGGACGACGAGCTTGCAGGTCTGGGCGTCTACCCCGGTGGTCATGAGCTTGGAGGTCGTGGCGATGACCGGATAGGTCTCCTCTGGATTGATGAAGTCGTCGAGAGCGGCCTTGCCCTCTGGGTTGTCGCCGGTTATGCGCATCACGTACTTATTGTTCTTGTGCGTGATGTCGTCGTTCAGGTTGACGAGAGCGCGGCGCATCCGCTCGGCGTGGTCGATGTCTTCGCAAAACACGATGGTCTTGTTGTAGCGGCCCTGGGACTTTAGGAGTTCGGTGACCTTCTGGGCCACAAGCTCCGTACGCTTCTCGAGGACAAGATTCCGGTCCATGTCCTTTTGGTTGTAAATGCGGTCCTCAATCTCGTTGCCGTACTTGTCGAGCTGACCCTTGCTCGGTCGCCAGCCGTAGTCCTTGTCGAAGTCGATTCGCACGACTTTGTACGGGGCCAGGAAGCCGTCATCGATGCCCTGCTTGAGAGAGTAGGTGTAGACCGCCTCACCGAAGTAGTCGATGTTGGAGACCTTCTTGGTCTCCTTTGGTGTCGCGGTCATGCCGATCTGAGTTGCACCCGAGAAGTACTCGAGGATATCGCGCCATGCCGACTCCTCTTTGGCGCTGCCTCGGTGGCACTCGTCCACGACAATGAGGTCGAAGAAGTCCGGACTAAACTGCTTGTAGATGTTCTTGGATTCGTCAGTGCCCGTGACCGCCTGGTAGAGCGATAGGAATATCTCGTAGCTCTTGTCTACCGTCCTGTTGGTAATCTTCGTCATCGCGTTCCCGAACGGCTTGAAGTCGTTGACGCGAGTCTGGTCTACGAGAATGTTGCGGTCTGCAAGGAAGAGGATTCGCTTTTTGGCCCCCGACTTCCACAGTCGCCAGATGATCTGGAAGGCCGTGTAGGTCTTGCCGGTGCCCGTGGCCATGACAAGGAGAGCTCGGTCCTGGCCTTTTGCCACCGCCTCAACGGTTCGGTTGATGGCGACCTGTTGGTAGTAGCGAGGAGTCTTGCCTGAGCCGTCGGTGTAGTAATCCTGGGTGACGATGGCTTGCGCTTCGTTCTTGATGCCCTTCCACTTGCAGTAGCCGGCCCACAGAGTCTCTGGGCTTGGGAACTCGGCGAGGGTTATCTCGGTCTCAGTGCCCTCTGCGTTACCTGTCCGGTCGTGGAATATGAAGGCGTCGCCGTTGGAGCTAAAAGCGTAGGGGACGTCTAGCATCTCCGCGTAGCGCCGGGCTTGCGGCATCCCTGTGCCCAGAGGCTTGTTGTTGTCCTTGGCTTCAACAACGGCAATGCAAAGCTCGGGCTTGTAGTAGAGCAGGTAGTCGGCCCGCTTCGAGTCGCCCCGATGAACGGTCTTGCCTTTGACGATCACCCGGCCCTTGGTGAAGGAGACCTCCTCGCGGACCTGCGCCATCACATCCCATCCGGCCTTATCGATGGCCGGCGTGATGTACTTCGTGCAGATGTCCCGCTCGCTGAGTTTGCTCTTATCCATCTCCCACCACCGGCCCCGTGAGCTGGGGGCCGTCCCCAAATCAATTTCACTGCACGGGAAACCTGTTGGGCAATCCTACGTGATTCTGAAGGGTTGAGGAAGGGCGAGGGACCGCTGTGCCGCGAGAAGCGTGGCCTTTGGCGGCGAGTTCTGCAGATCTCTTGGTACTGAGCCGCGCTCGCCACAGACCGACTCGCATCTTGAGCCAGTTTTCTGAGGCCAAGAAAAAATCCAGCTGCCACTGCCTCGAGCCGATCGAAATTTGCGGCTCAACGTTGGGGCCCACACCGACTCCCCCCTGGGGGGTGAGTTCGTTTCCGCAATAGCGGTCGAGCTATACACGGGTCGCCAAATCCCCTGGCAGGTGGTGTGGACGCAAACCTGCCTGGACTCCCAACTCTGCTCCGAACCGAGCGCATTTGTCGGTCGCCACACCGGCCTGGAGGTGTCCCCGACCCCAAAATCGGGGTTATTGAACCGTTTGTGTTCACAAAGTTCACAAGTTTTGCGACAGGTCCACGGCGCCATGGTTGCAGGCTGTCCTCCCGCTCGTACGCATCGAGGGTCCTCGTCGGTACAGACTACAAACGCCGAGCTCCTACGCTTAAAACGGCTCGGTGCCGTCCTGAGCACCGTCTGGTCGGTCTGGGTGCCGTCAAAATCGGGGTTATTGACGTACATCTTGTCACTATTGTCACAACTCCCCGGCCTGCTATTAGCTGGGAGTTCACCGGCCCCGAGTTGAGGATTGCCCAACCCGAGGCCAGTGCCGGTCACTGCTCCTCGTCTGCGTCGTCGTCTAGGTACTCGGCCACCGCATGTACCAGCTCCTTGACGAGCATGGCGGCCAACACGATCAGTATTCTCTGCACTGCAAAATCTCCTTGTTGATGTGGTTGGGGAAAAGCATCCCCGCGCTGGCGGCCACAACGACCTCCACGGTCTTATGCCAGCGGCTGACCAGCTTCTGCCGCGCAGAGCAAGGTTGAGCGAGGCTCCGGGATAAGAAGGTGCAGCGGCAATCCGTCGTTGTCCTGAGCGGTGTTGCTGCTCAGGTAATTGATGGTGCCCGCCTGCTGGGCATCGTCTGCAGACGAAGGAGAACTCAGTATGTCGCATGAACTTGAAAGCATGTTTTTCGTAGGCCGGACGCCTTGGCACGGTCTCGGCACAGCCCTTGATTGCCCACCCAGTATTGACGCGGCGCTCGAAGTTGCGGGGCTTGACTGGAACGTCGAGTGTCGGCCGCTGTACCTGCAATCTGGAGTTGAGGTTGCAGCACAGGCGGTCGTTCGAGATTTCGATGAGTCCGTGTTGGGGGTAGTTGGTCCTCGGTATCATCCCCTGCAAAACAAGGATGCGTTTGCGTTCTTCCAGCCTCTGGTTGAAGACAAGCTAGTTGACTTGGAGACCGCAGGTAGCCTCTCGGAGGGAAAGAAGGTCTGGGTACTGGCTCGAATCGTTGGAGACCCGCTCGTTGTTCAAGGTGATGATGTCGTCGAGCGCTTCATCTTGCTCTCCAATAGCCATGATGGAAGCTTGGCTGTCCGGGTCGGCTTCACGCCGATTAGAGTCGTTTGCAGCAATACCTTGGCCTATGCCCATGAGACCGGGGCTTCCAGGCTCATACGAATTCTGCATACCGCCGGTGCCAAAGACACTCTCGATGGTGTCCGCGAAATCATGAGCCTGGCTGACCGGAGCTTCACCGCCACCGCTGAGCAATTCCGATACCTGGCATCGAAGCCCATTGTAGCTGCTGACCTTCAGAAGTATGTCGAGCGGGTGTTTGCAGTCCCCGAGGCCGCAGACCCATCGAAGCAGTCCTGTCCCCGGGTCTTGGGGCAGGTCATTCCTCTCTTCGAGAACGGCAAGGGTTCTGAGATGGCGTCGGCCAAAGGAACTTGGTGGGGCGCATATAATGCCATCTCTGAGCACTTGACCCACTATCGGGGCCGTAGTGCGGACAGCAGGGTCAACTCGCTGTGGTTCGGGGACAGCGCCAAGCTCAACAGAAGTGCGCTCTCGACGGCGTGCATGATGGCGGCACTCTAGCCATGTGCGACATAGCCAACGCCAACGGGGCGGTGGAAGCTGCTGGTGGGCACCGGAGGCTGGGACAATGAAGGGGGGCAAGCTGCAACGGGTGGGCATCTACCATCGATGCTCCACGCTAGACCAAGATGCCTCTCTAGCGCGTGAGGAGCTTCGGGCTGCCGCAAAGGCACGTGGCCTTGAGCTGGTGCTCGAGATCGAGGAGACCGGCTCCGGTGCTAGGAATGACCGTCCTGGCCTTCAACAGGTGATGGAAGCTGCCCGTCGCCACAAGGTAGACGTTGTGCTCGTATGGAAGCTCGATAGGTGGGGCCGCTCATCCTTGGACCTGCTCTCGAACATCAACATCCTTGAAGCCTGCGGGGTGAGATTCATTGCCATCACCCAAGGTATCGACATCAAACCTGATGGAGACCCGATGAGTCGGCTGATTCTGACCGTGATGGCTGGGGTCGCGGAGTTTGAACGCTCCCTCATTATCGAGAGAACCCGGCTGGGCCTCGACAAGGCCCGCAAGCGTGGCAAGCAGCTGGGCCGTCGTCTAAACAGAAATGCTCCTGACCCCAAACAGGTGGCAACTCTCAGAGACGCCGGTCTGTCTTGGTCCAAGGTGGCTGCCGAGCTTGGTTGTACCGCTTCAGCGGCTCGTCGGGCATGGGGGCGCCTGTCGAAAAGGGAGTCGGGAATCTCGGCTTCAACTACCGAGAAAGGCGGGCCTTGATCGGCGTTGTCGGAACCGGTCGTTTTCGACAAGCATCGTGACCAATAGGGAGTGGGGGCAGAGGTGTCCCCACTCTCTAGCCCCGCCCAGGAATTCGTCTTAGTTGACGGCATAAGGACGCGGACCTTGAAAGGAGGCCATTTATGCTGAGAGCGATATTGGAAGCGGGCTGTGAACTTTGTGATTGGCTGTGGAGTGATGACGACGATGATGCGGTGAGCCTGGACATGCCTATGTGCAAGCAGCTCGACGGTCACTCGTGTGGGCTGGAAGTGGTGCGCTGTGTATTGCAGTACTTCGGGCATCGCCCATCGAGAGCGAAGCTGAGGAACATGCTTGGAACCAGCCCCAGGCATGGTACCAGCGAGGATGCGATACAGGAGGTACTCGAAGACTTTGGCCTCGGTTCGCGGGTAATCGCCGATGGCAAGCTGTCGGACTTGCGACGCTGCATCCGCGACGGCGAGCCTGTAATCGTCACGGTCGATGAAGGAGAACATTGGCTGGTCGTTACTGGGTACTCGACAGGCTGTATCAGTGTGATGGACCCACGCCCCTGGGTGCTCGTGTCTCAAATGGACTCGGAGGAGTTCGAGCTGAATTGGTGCGAAGGCTGGGGCATCGCGGTAAGCGGTGCGTGACAGGCAATTGCGCCTGTAGCCGGATACGAGGAAGCATCTGG
>JAAEPE010000313.1 GCA_024222395.1 Myxococcales bacterium | reverse complement strand
GGCGAAACATGCAAAGGCCGCCCGCGCTCAGGTCGGTGATGATTGCATGCTGCATGCGATCCCCTTGAAATTCTGAGCAAAATGTCTCCACACCGACACGAGGAGAGCCCCGCCGGTGACTGTCACTCCACATAGTTCCCATCATGTAGGTGACTGTAGTATGAATCGATGTGGATGCCAAGAAAATGGCTGTGATCGAGTTCGCCGCGTTGGCGTGGAGGCAAAGACATAGCAACATTCGATCGGTAGAAACCGTGTTCAAATGCGCGCATCTACGAAGATTCTAAGCTCTTCACATTTCAGAGCCGACTGTTCCGTTCAATGAGGCTCGTCGACCTATCTACGCTTGCTCCGCAAGTAAGACCTACTCGATGAACTCTTGCAGAGCGCTTGCGCGCTGCCTGGCACTTGCCAGTTTGACTTCGAGCCCCGCGCGTTCGGCTTCGAAACTACTAGCGCTAATCTGAGCCTCCAGGTCGGCGACGATTCGCAGCTGCGCTTCGAGTTCGTCCTGCGTCTTTGCCTTTGCCTCCGCCGAGTCTGCTTTGTCGAAGATGCGAGCCTCGGGAGTGTTCTCGACATGTTGCGGCCTGAGACGGGTTTGCGCTGGCAAGAAGGTCTCACTGCCGGATAGGCGCAGTTGGTTGATGAAAGTGGGGGAGACGATTTCGATCTCAGCTTCGTGTAGGGAATCGAGCATCGCTTTGCGAAGATTCGAGCGCGTCGTGATGATCTGTTTGATCTCGGTTAGGAAGCCGGCAACTCGATATGAGATGGAGTAGTCGCCAAGTTCAACAACTTGCACAAAAGGGTCTGCGAGCCCTGCGCGCTTTGCAGCTTCCATGAGCTGCTTCTCGACGTCGACGCGACTAACTTCGTAGCCGAGAGACACTTGGGCAGAAACAACCGTGCCTGAGGCACGCAAGACGGTTACAGGATTCGTGACCAAGAAGAGATTTGGAAGTGTTGTCAGGTCGCGGTCTTCCGTTTGGATTTCCGTGTGCAGGATTCCAAGCTCAGACACGCGGCCAACATGGTCTCCAACCCGAACGTAGTCGCCCGGGCGAAAACTCTGAATCGCCCTGAGCATGATGCCGGCGAGTGCATTGCCAAGGAATGTCGTTGACGAGAGAGCTATGGCACCAGTCACCAATAGCCCCAGGAGCCCAAGCAGCTGGCCTCTGGCCGCATCTCCAATGGGTAGCGTGAGAATCGTGGCAATGATTGCCGTGCCTATTAGCGTGAGAGTCGTAATTGGGCCGATAACGCTGAGATTGGAATTCGGAGCGCTTTCCAGACGCCTCCGCATCTGCCGATTGATCGCTGAAATAAGAATAATACCGAGTGCCGAGATGATGAGCGCTGGCGCCCACTCTTGTGCGTAGTTAACGATATCGTTCCACATATTCTCTCGGACCGTAGGCTTGCCCGCGTGGGCCAGAATCTGCTTCCCGCGCTAGGCCTGTGATGAAGTCAGTCTCGATGATACGGCTCACCGCGGAGGATTCTATATCCGCGATAGATCTGCTCGAGAAGCACGAGCCGCACAAGGCGATGCGCCATGGTCGCCTTGCCGAACGCTAGGAGCCTGTCCGCTCGGGCCCGAAGAGCGTCGTTGTGGCCGTCCGCGCCGCCGATGGCGAAGACAATCGGGGCACCACCGCCGAATTGTTCGAGCTGCCTAAAAGTATCCGAGAACTCCTGGCTGGTGAGCTGATCGCCCCGCTCATCCAAAGCATAGACCTTGGCTCTCTCGGGGATGGCGGCGAGCATGGCCTTGTCGGTCTTCTGCTCAGCCACCTTGAGATTGCAGTACGGCCGCAGGCGCTTGAGATACTCGGCCTGCGCCTGCTTGAAGTAGTCTTCCTTTAGTCGGCCGACGGCCAAGAGCGTTATGTTCACGCTAGAGTGGTGTCCCTCTTGCCTAATAACCGTCTTCGGCCGAGATACGGGCCTCGTCGGGAACGTCGATTTCGAGGCGTACAGCGTCTCTCCAGAGGCTCTCTAGATCGTAGTGCTCGCGAATTGGGTGATGGAAGATGTGAATAATGAGATCGCCGTAGTCGAGCAGAGCCCATTGGCCCGATGCTTTGCCCTCTACACCCACGGCCGTATAACCCTGCTCGCGAAGAGCAATCTTAATGCTCTCCCCAATAGCGTCGACTTGCCGATCGGAGCGGCCGCTCAGAAGAAGAATGTGCGAAGCGTAGGAGCACAGCTCCTCGACTTCGAGCAGCTCCGGCTCCAGAGCTTTCGTGTCAAGTGCTGCTTCGAGAGCAATGTGCGCGAGCTCTAGTGAGTCGAGTGTCTTTCGGGGAATCTGCGCTCCGTCGTCGTTGTTCATGGTGTCTGCCGATGTCGCCAGTTGGCTTTGTGTATTCGTCACGATTCTTTATCTCCTCACCTGACCATCTCCCTGGACGACAAATTTGATTGCCGTTAACCCCTCTGCACCCATTGGGCCGTACGCGTGGAGCTTTGTCGTGGAGATTCCGATCTCGGCGCCGAGGCCGAGCTCGCCTCCGTCTGCGAAGCGAGTCGAGGCGTTTACTACCACGGTTGACGAGTGCACCACAGCCCTAAACTGCTCGGTCACAGAGGAATCGGCGCTAATGATTGCCTCCGTGTGATTGGAGCCAAACCGTTGAATATGCGCCACTGCGGCCTCAAAATCTCCCACGACACGCATCGCGACGATGGTGTCGAGGTACTCGGCCTGCCAGTCTTCCTCTGTGGCGAGTGCCACCGGGATCCCCGAAAGACCCTTGGTCCGCTCATCGCCGCGGATCTCGACACCCGCCTTGGCCAGGGCAGCGCAGACCATTGGCACGAAAACCGAGGCAATGGACTCGTCGACTAGGATGGTCTCCGCGGCGTTGCAGACGCCCGGCCTCGATGCCTTGGCGTTCACTGCGATGTCGCAGGCCATTTGCAGGTCGGCGGCTTCGTGCACATAGACATGGCAAACGCCCTTGTAGTGTTTGATTACGGGGATTCGTGAGTTTTCGGAAACATAGCGAATAAGCCCTTCGCCTCCTCGGGGAATCACCAGGTCAACGGAATCCTCCTGCTGGAGTAGTTCGTGCATCGCAGACCTATCTGTGGTGGCAAAGACCTGCACTGCGTCGATAGGGAGATCCGCCTTGGCAAGGCCTATTCGAATGGCGTTGCCCAGTGCTTTGTTGGACTCGAGCGCCTCCTTGCCGCCTCGCAAGATGACAGCATTGCAGGAGCGCAAACACAGCGAAGCAGCGTCACTCGTTACATTGGGGCGGCTTTCGAAGATCATCGCCACGACACCCAGAGGAATTCGTACTCTCGACACCAGGAGACCGTTTGGGCGCCGGTTCTCACTAACCGTATGGCCAATGAGGTCATCGATTTCGGCCACGTCTCGCACTGCCTGTGACAAATCCGAGATACGCCCCTCGTCTAGCTTGAGGCGGTCGATCATGGCTGCGGAAAGGCCACCTCCCACAGCTCGTTGCAAGTCGAGGGCGTTGGCCTGCAAGATTGTCGAGGCCCTTGCCTCAATGGCATTGGCGATCTGCAAAAGGCCTGCGCTGCGCTGCGCCGCCGTCGTCTTCGTGAGCGCCCGGGACGCCCGTACGGCGCGCTCGCAGAGCTCTTCGATGCTCAGGTTGTTGGCTTGGCTGCTCAGGGGATGACTACTTAGTGGGGTGTACGCTGCAGCGCTCAGGGCGCTATAGGAGGACCAAGTCGTCGCGATGAATGACCTCGTCCAAGTACTTGTAGCCTAATCTTGCCCCGATATCGCCGCTTCTGCAACCGCATAGCTTGCGCAGGTCAGTGGCTCCATAGCTCACAAGTCCGCGTGCGAACTCGACTTTTTCCGAAGTCACCAACGAAACTAGGGCCCCCCGATCAAACTCCTCGTGCACCGTGAGGAGCCCCGCAGGCAGTAGGCTGCCCCCCGTCCTGTTCAGAGCCTCGTAGGCACCGTCATCAACGACTAGCTGACCTGCGGGTTTGGCGCCAAATCCAATCCAGTGTTTACGGCTGCTAATGGCTCGGGCCTTGGGAACAAAGAGAGTGCCAACATCCTGCCCTGTCAGTGCGCTGAGAAGAATGCCCCTACGAGCCCCGGGAACGACTATTGTTGGAACGCCGAAGCTCGCAGCATTCTTGGCTGCGGCGACTTTTGATGCCATTCCGCCTGAGCCAACGCCTGAACCCGAACTCGAAGTTGCAACGGGGCCAGCCTGTTCGTCTATATCGGTAATGAGAGAAATTCTTACTCCACCGAGTCTGGGGTCGGCGTCGTGTAGCCCATCTACATCTGTGTAGATGATCAGCGCATCAGCGGAAATGAGATTGCAGACGAGCGCCGCGAGCTGGTCGTTGTCACCGTAGCGGATTTCGTCGACCGCAACGGTATCGTTCTCGTTGACGATCGGTACAACGCCCGCACTGAGTAGTGCACGCAAGGCGTGGCGTGCGTTCAAAAAGCGCACCCGGTTGCTCACATCATCGTACGTTAGAAGAATCTGAGCAATGCGTCCTTGGTGAGCCGAAAAGGCATGCTCCCAGTTCTGGAGCAGGCGACTCTGCCCGATCGCAGCTGCGGCTTGCAACGAAGGCAAGTCTTTGGGGCGGCTGTCGAGGCCAAGCCCCTTGAGTCCCAGGGCAATCGCCCCCGAACTCACGATGACCGTCTCGATGCCTCTATCTTGAAGCATCACGATCTCGTCGGCGATGGCTGCGGGTTGCCCTGCGGGTGAAGCAGCTAGGAGGCTGGAGCCTACTTTGAGAACGATCCGCTTGGCCGACGCCAAGTGCCTAATTCGCGGATTGTCGCTCACTAGTGCTCATCCTCGTCCTCGTCCTGCTCTCTGGCTGCTGCAGACAATTCTCCAAAGTGGTCGAGCAGATTGTCGAGGTACGGATTTCGATCAACGGCTAGCTCTAGCTCGATTGCGGCTGCAGAACGAGCGAGGAAGCTGCTGTCAGAGTCAAGTTGCGTTTCGAGGGCCTCGTCTACCTCCGTTGTTGCCTCGACTTCCTCTGAAGCTCCCGTAAGCAGTTTTCCGATTCGCCCTCCGGTTAGAAGGTCGGCGATGTTCATGGGGGCCCTCGCGCTCCCCTTCGCTGCAAAGACCAAGCCTCGACGAAAGAGCTGCCGACTTAGTCCTCCGTTGGTTTCATGCCTAGCCTGGTCGATCAGAGCCCTCACGGCCTTGGCAGAGCCACCGGTTAGGCCCATGCCGACGTGTTCTCTGGCGCAATAGTGATCGAATAGGGTGGCAACTTCGAAGTTGCGTGCGGCCGCCTGTGCTCTCTTCGCCGCCAGCACAGCAAATAGAAGCTTCTTCCACTGCCGTGAGAGAAGTCGAAATGCCAAGCCCCCACCAACGAGGTCGCTCCACTGGGGCGGCGACTCTGGCCCGTCTGCAATGGCTCGCACCGCCTCGTCGTCGATATCCACGCCTCGAGTCTCCGCGATGCGACGGATTGTGCCCCGGCGAATTGATGCAACGAGCCAATCGTCGAGCACCGGGACAGGTATGGCCCCCGCAATAGACGCGGCAAGCGACCTGCCGATGATCGTGCGTCGATGCAGTGCCAAGTACTCGCGGTTGCGCACGATGGATTTCATTGGAGAGCCCCTTGGCTTCCGCCTGGCGTAGGCGCTTGGCGGGCCGGCGGAGCGATGTTTTTGAGCAGAGTGTTGCGCTCGTAGAGCTCCCTCTTTCGAATACCAATCGTGAGAACCTCGTCTGGTGGTGGCGCTTGCACAGCGCGAGTGTGCCCAATCTCGTCGAGGCTCCTCTCGGCTTTCACGAACATCTGAAAGCTCCGAGCTTCGCGCGTGAAGACGATGCTGCCCTCAAAGGTAATGAAGAGTGGTACCCTCGTCTCTGCATCGAGGTCAACTTGTCCACTTAGCGTTTTCACCTCGATGGAGTTGCGCCATAGCCGGTGGCCGAGAGTCTCCGCGGTGGTCGCTGGAGGCGTGGGAGCTAGCTGGAGTCGAATTTCTTGAATCGCCCTTCCGCCTCGGGTCTTAGCTCCCCCATCGCTCACTTCTAGCCCCTTGGCGAGCAGTGCGAGATACTCTCCAGCGCCGGCGGCCATTTCTGTTCGGATGTCTACGGCTTCGGTCTCCGTTTGCGGCGCTCGCCCGTTATAGAGGCCAAAGCGCGGGCGAAGGTAGAGTTTGCTGCCGTCGAAGATCGCGTGACGACCGTACTCGTTCGAATTGTCGAGGGTAGCCACGTAGCGATCTTCACCGTCGAAGTCGATAAAGAGTGAATCGTCGAGCTGTTCGCGAACTTCTCTTCCCTCGCGAACTTCTACCGAGGAGCTTCCTCGTACGACATGGGCACCCAGGCTCTCGCCAATCCACTCGTGGGGCGCTAGTACCGCGGTTAGCAGCGCCCCAGCCTCAGTTGTGGCCTTATCCATATCGACCTTGTGCACCTTCGCGTACGGGGAAATGACCAGATTGCCAAGCTCCGAGTCCGGGCGTCCCTCGCCCTCGGAGCTGCAGCCGCTCCAGGCGAACGCTACCAGAGGGAGCATCGCTACAAGCGACCTAGATGGCCGAGCTACCCATGAAAGCATAAGGGATTCATAGCTTTCTAAGCCGCATGGGTCAACTACCCTGAGGGCGTGATAGGGCGCGGGTGACGTGTTACCGTGCTCTCGTGTTCTCGCTCGACCCTGAGCTTTGGGCGGTGTTTTCCACGTCGACCTCAGCCTATGCATTTGTCGCATTGCTCGGTGCGCTGTGGGGGAGTTTTGGCAACGTCTGCATCTATCGGTGGCCCCCAAGCGACGAGTTTCCCCATGGGCGCTCGGTTGTGGCGCCCGGGTCTCACTGCTTTGAATGCGGCGCAGACGTTCGTTGGTACGACAATGTACCGCTGTTGAGCTACTTATGGCTCCGTGGTGCTTGTCGTGATTGCAAGGCGAGCTTCTCGCCGCGCTATCTCTTGGTCGAGGGAGCTGCGGCGATGCTCTTCGTCGCTGCGTACCACTATGTGGTCGCAATTGCCTTCATCTCGAGCTCTCCTTGGGAGCAACTCCTGCGTTTCGCGATTCTCGCCTGCTTTCTGTGGGTGCTGCTCATCATCACCTTCATTGATCTGGACCATCAGCTCATCCTCGACAAGCTCACATACCCAGCGATTCCCATCTTCTACGGATTGGGGCTCTTGCTACCGGCGGCATCTGTTGGCACTGGGCTCGTCGGCATTGCTGCTGGCTACGTCGTGGTTCGCATCATTAGCGACGGTTTCTGGCTGCTCGCTGGGCGCGAGGGTATGGGCTACGGTGACGGCAAACTTCTGGCGATCATTGGCGCTCTCTACGGGTGGAAGGCAGTGATTGTTTCTCTCTTCCTGGGAGCGTTCGTCGGTACGATTGTCAGCATCAGCATGCTCGCACTCACTCGTGGTCGGTCCACCGAAGCCGATTCGGAAGGGGAGCGATTGGGGCGGGTGGCCGTGCCCTTCGGGCCGTTCTTGGCGACTGCCGCGGTAGTATATGTCTTCATTGAAGATGACCTGGAGATTTATCTTGCCCCACTCTGGTGAGACCGGCTGCGAGCAGCTCGGAAGTCATCAGACACGTGCTGTATCAGCGAATTTGAAGTGCGGCAGCACGCCTGAGCTGGCATTAACGAGCGTGTGGATTGGACAGCGACACGGCACAACTTTTATGGTTCCCTCTTGAATGTACGCTCAGTCACCAATGTTTCATAGCGGGAGCCATCGCACTCGAGTTGGGGAAATCGCGGTTGGCTAATCGATCTTTTGCTGGTTATGTCTGTGAAGAGAGCCTTTCTGTTGGGCTCTTCGGCGAGACATTTCGAGGTCGCAACAGTCGGGGCGATGAAGCGCGAGTTGTCGTCGTGGAGTCCAGCCTTGCTCTGCGCAAGAACTTTGCTGTGAGACTAGCGCACAGCGCGGGCGACGTCGCGGAGCTAATGCACCCTAACATCATTACGACCAAGAAGGTGGGGAGAGGCAAGGACGGAAGCCTGGTCATCATCGCGTCCGCCGTTGATTCTCCATCCGAGCTTGCCTCAATCGCAATGCGAGCGAGCGGCCGCATTGCACAAGATGTTGCGCTCAGCGTTGCCATGGGAGCGCTGCGAGGCTTGTCCCAGGCCCACGAACATCGGGTCGTGCACGGAGGTGTGCATCCTCGTAGCGTTATTGTCGACGGAAAAGGCGTGAGCAAACTCGGAGACTTTGGTCTCGCCTACGCACTCGCGTCTGAAGCGGCGAAGACAGGTGACAGTGAGCTACTCGCAGGGCTACACAGCTTCGTAGCACCAGAACTCGCCCTGGGAGAGGAGCCGGATCAGGCGACCGATGTCTACGCAGCAGGCGCCCTGGTAGCCAGCCTCCTGTGGGGAAGCCCCGAAGCCCCTGCAGGCGTCTCATCAGCCTTGGCGGCTGTTGTCGCAGAGGCGATGAGTACGGAGCGAATGCGTCGCTTCTCAAGTGCCATTGAGCTCGAAGCCGCTGTGCGCGGGGCCACTGCAAAGGACAATCTCGAAGTCGCAGGCACCTCAAGAGTGAAAGAGTATCTCCAGGGGCTCCGAGGGGCGTCCGAGGCAAGGCTCGATGCCGAGACCGCAGATCTTCTAAGCTCTCTCGACCTTGGGGGAGGGCCGGCGACGACAGACGTTCCCGGAGGTTTGGACGAAGCGCTCGCGGGGCTTGAAGATGAGTCTCAAGGGCGTGGGGATCGCGACGCCAGTGCGGAGCCGAAGTCTGCCGCAGTGGATCCGCTCGCAGGATTCCCCGACGAAGACGAGGATGAGCTCACCGCGGTGGATGATTCCTACAGCTCCGTTCCCGATGCTGAAGACGCGCTAGAGGAGATGATTCGCAGCACCCCGCATCCTGCTGCAGCAGCGGCAATCTCGAACGCCGCGCCGCGCCGAGCGACACAACTCGTCGCCGATGACTACGAGGGACGGGACGACACTCCACTGCCGGTTCCTAGGCCGTTTCACCAAGATCACACTCATGCTGTCGAACTTGTTGAGTTGGTCGGCCGGCAAGCCGCCGCGAGTTCTCCATTTCTCGATGGTGAGGAGTTGCCCCAAGGCCCACCACGGTCAAATTCCTTGCGCTGGTTGGCGCTCATAGCCTTTGTGCTAGCGCCCCTCTTTGCGGTCGCATACACAAAGACCGATTTTCTCAAAGGGGCCGAGCGTAACAATGAGGCCTGGGCAACCGAGGCACTCGAAGAAATCGAACGGCTGCAGCCGAAGCCCGGGCAAATAACGCTGCTGAGTGAAACTGAAGATGCAGCAGTGTGGCTACTCGTTGGACGCACACCAGCCCAGTCGTTTCCGCTGCCGACTTCGATGGTTCACGAGCTGCGAGTCGAGCACGAGGGGTTCGCCCCACTCTTTCTCAGTGTTGGAGCTTCGCATTGGTCCGGCGAGAAGAAGGCCCGCAAGGCAGAATTATCAGCGAGCCTGCTGGCCGCCACTGACGCAGCTTCGGCCCCAACACCCGCATTTCCTCCGATCGCCAAGCCCCTGGCTGTTCCCGGAGGGCCGGGGCAAGGGGTCATCAAGGTAGAATCGGCGCCCGATGGGGCAGAGGTCTGGCTCTTGGTTGGCACGACCCCAGAGATGACGCTCACCGGAATCGAGGCTGGTCGAGACTACGAGTTCAAAATTCTTAGGGGAGGCTTCAAGCCCGCGTTCGCAGCTTTCAAGACCGAAAACTGGTACCTCAGCGGAAGCGAAGGTCCGATGCGGCCAATTCTGAGCGAGCGAATCGCGCTTGAAGTGGTCGGCAACGAAACGGGGCCCAAGGGCGAGGATATCAGCAAGGGCAAGGGCGGCGGCGTTGAATCTTCGCGATCAAAGCGTCGGAAGAGATCCGAGCGTCGGAGACGGTGAAAGCGCCAAAAACAACGGTAGGAAATCGCGTGACAGCCACTCGGAGCGTGTCTAGTGATACTCTTAGGAGCAATGGCGTCGATGAGTCCTGTTATCGGAATTGACCTTGGCACGACGAACTCTGTTGTCGCGACCTTGATCAACAACAAGATCGAAGTGATTCCCGATTCACAAGGGAATCGCCTGCATCCCTCCGTCGTGGCCTTCCTTCCAAGTGGCGAGGTCCTGGTGGGATACGCAGCTCGCGCCCGACGGCATGTCGATTCGCAAAACACCGTCTCGTCGGCAAAGCGTCTCATCGGTCAGAGTATCAACGTGCCGACTGTTCGTCTCGCGATGAGTACGATGCCGTATCAGTGCGTCGGCGGGGCGAACGAGCAGCCGATGATCTCGATTCGTGGACAGCAATACTCGATTCCCGAGATATCCGCGATCGTTCTCAAACACTTGCGGCGCTGTGCAGAACGCCATCTAGGACAACCCGTTTCTCAGGCGGTAATCACCGTGCCTGCGAACTTTACTGATGCGCAGAGGCAAGCGACTAAGTACGCGGGCGAACTCGCTGGTCTACAGGTTCTGAGAATTCTCAACGAGCCAACGGCGGCGGCACTGGCCTACGGCTTCGGTCGTTCGCTGAATGCTAGCCTAGCTATCTACGATCTTGGCGGCGGAACCTTCGATGTCACTGTGTTGCAAATTCGCGAACAGATCTTCGAGGTGTTGGCGACCGGCGGCGATTCTTTCCTCGGAGGCGACGACTTCGACAAAGTACTGCTCGACAAGCTCGCAGGAGATTTCTTGCAGGAGTATCGAGTGGATCTCCGCGATGATCCGACGGGTTGGTCGCGTCTTGGGGCGGCCGCTGAGCAGATCAAATGTCGGCTCTCGGAAGATGAGTCCGTTGCGGGCACGATCCACGAGCTGGCAACAGGAATAGGCGGCGTCCCGCTTGCCCTGAACTTCGAAGTGCATCGCAACGAGTTTGATAATTTGATTTTCCCATACGTCGAGCGAAGCGTTCTTGCGTGCCGTGAGGTTTTGCACGCCGCAGGGGTTGATGCCCGATCTCTGGGGGAACTCATCCTCGTGGGAGGATCAACACGGACTCCGATGGTGCGGCAGGCGATTGAACACTACTTCGGCCTCGAGCCCAAGGCTCGCATCAATCCCGACGAGACCGTGGCCTACGGTGCTGCCATCCAGGCAGCCGCTCTCGCAGGGGGCGGGCTTGACACAGGAAAGTTCTACGCACTTCTCTTAGACGTGACGCCTCGCGCGCTGGGCATCGAAGTTGTCGGAGGGTTTGCCGAGACAATCATCGATAAGAACACGCCGGTGCCGGTGGAACGGGTTCGGAGTTTCAGTACGTCGAGCGATAACCAAACCCAAGTCAACATCAAAATCTGTCAAGGCGAGGAGCGTCACTTCGATGCGAACGAGCCTCTTGGAGTGCTCTCGTTGCATGGGCTAGAGCCTCGTCCACGAGGTGAGACTACGATCGAAGTGACATTCACCGTCGATAGTGATGGAATCCTCAGCGTAGAGGCTAGAGATATTGAGAGTGGGCAGGTGGCACACGCCACGATCAAGGTGGTAGGTGCCCCCGAAGCTGACAAGCAACACGCTCAACTTCCAGAAGAGCAGATGCCCGCCCCGATTCCGCAGCAGTAGTACGTACTTCCTACTCATGTCGCAGGACCGCAAAGCCGCAATTGAGGCCTTCGTTGAGAGGGCACACAAAGTGCTCAACGAAGTCAACTACTATCAGTTGCTTCGAATTTCCACCGATTCTGATACCGGGCAAGTGCGAGCAGCGTATTACAAACTCGCTGCGAGCTTGCATCCTGATGTGCACGGCATCGATGTCGACCCCACGTATCGCAAGAAGCTGACAGCCGTATTTTCGCGAGTCGCCGAGGCCTACAGAGTGTTGTCAGACTCTTCGCTGCGGGCCCGCTACGATCGAGAGCTCTCGGAAGGCAAAGTACGCATCGGCATGGGAGCCGACATAAACAAGAAGGAGCACGACATCTCTGATGCAGGTGCTCTGCGCTTCTACAAGCTTGGCAAGGCGGCCATCGGTGATGACGACTCAAAGTCTGCTCTCATGAATCTACGTTTCGCGCTTCAGAAAGATCCTGAGAGTCAGAGCATCAAGGACGCTTTGGAAATCGCAGAAAAGGGCAAGGCGTGACCTCCGAGCATACGCTTCGCATTCGATGCCCGACGTGGGGGCACCTTGAGAACTTCTATGCGGTGAGGGTTAAGAACGAGAATCTCTTGCTCGCGCGTGTTCCGTTCTCCCCTTCAAAAGGGTCGGTTGTCACAATAGCCCTCGAGTTTCCTGACGGCCTCGTCGTTGACATTGATGCGGATGTCGAAGCGGTGCACAAAGCTCCCGACAGCAAGAAGTCCGCGATTCGAGTGGTCCTGCGGCACATGGATGGAGGACGGATTGCCTCGCCTGGCGCGTGCTGTAGCAATGGGGCGAAGAGATACGGAGGCCGTAGAGTCAGGCATGCCGGAGTTGCCGTCCGTGCCGCGGACGAGGACAGGGCTCCTGGTTCCCATTCCCTCAGACGTGCCAATCGATGAGCTGGTCGAGGTCATTCGTCTCACGTGCGCAGACGAGGTTCCCGCAGAGGTGCGGCCCAGGTATCTAGAACTCGAAAAGACGCTCGCCGCAATG
>JAAEPE010000312.1 GCA_024222395.1 Myxococcales bacterium | reverse complement strand
AGCCTCTTCGTCGGGTCGATCGAAGCCGGCAAGCGCTACAGCATCTTGCTCACCATGATGCTCAATTGCTTGCTCGTCAGCGCCAACCCCTACGAATACCTCGCCGACGTCATCAGCAAGATAGCCAGCGGCTGGCCCTCCGCGGGAATTCGCGAACTCCTGCCCCGGCAGTGGCAGGCCGCGCGTAAGGTCGCCGAAGAGCAAGCTCGCGGCGAGACTGGCTAGATCACCCTCTGTAGTATTCGGAGCTGCGTTGGAAGCTGTGGGCGGCACCACGATGTTGTGCCACGATTGGCTATGGTGCGCCCAGATGGGTAGTGCCGGGCGGCTACGGTGCAAGTCCGTCATCTCATCGACGCTCACGACACGCTCTGTAGCGATTGGTTTGCGGGTGTACAGGTCGCACAGGTCGAGCACAATGTCGCGAAACGCCTCGTCACGGGCCACCTTCGGGCTCAGCCAATAATGTACGCACCATGGTATGAGTTTCCACGATGCCAGTATGCGTTGTACTGACTGGGGCGAAATGCTCTCGACGATTCCATCGCCCATGAGGGTACGAGCCAGTTCCGCGCACGACCACAGCGACAACGACCGACCGACGTCATCCGGTAGCTCGTCGCAGGCCAGCTTCACCAGATGCGTAGCGACGATCAGGGAAATACGGGCTGGGCGCCCGCTTCGAGGGAGGTCCCGGAGGTCATCCAATCGCCGATCGACGCTCTAGGTGTCTGGTGTTTTTCTCGCCCTCACATTGATCATTTCGGAGCGCGCGGCTACTGACAGAGCATGGGCTTGGGACGAACGCCAAATCAGCGCAGCTTGCTTAGCTCGAGCAGCGATTCTTGCCGGTATTTGTTGCCAGAGAACTCGGTGTATTCGCTGCTTGAGCGAGAAAACCACCGGATCTTTCCAGACGAAGCGTTCGCGGATCTCTTTCACAAGCGAGGGCGGAGCTGTGTTCCTCCCAGAATTGTCGCTGTAGTGATGGCGCTTCAGCAAGCAGAGGGGCTGAGCGATCGAGAGGCAGTGGACCGGTTCGCGTTTGACTTGCGTTGGAAATATGCCGCAGGTGGATTGGACTACAAGTATCCAGGCTTTGTGCACACCGTGCTCGTGGACATGCGAGCTCGACTTCGGAATTCCAAGCACCCCGACAGAATTTTCGAAGCGGTCTTGGAGGTCTGCAAGGAAGCGGGGCTCGTAGGTCGCAAGCGAGAGATGGACTCGACGGCTCTTTACGATGCCGTTGCGACACAAGACACCGTGACGCTTGTGCGTTCAGCGATTCGCCAACTGTTAAAGGTGGTGCCGCCAGAGCTCCGTGCGGAGCTTCACTCGGTACTCCTCCGAGATGATGACTACGTGGCGCCCGGCAAACCGGTATGCGCGTGGGATGACAAGGAAGTACGAGAAGCAATTGTCGATGCGCTAGCAAAGGATGCCAATGCAGCCATTGAATGCTTGGAGAAACGAACGCTGACCGATGAAGTTGGTGAGGCCCTGAAGTTGCTCGCAACGGTGGTAGGCCAAGACCTGGATATAGACGAAAACGGCACCTACAGCATCGCCAGGCGCGTTGCGCCGGACCGTGTGGTTTCGACGGTCGACCCAGATGCGCGTCATGGACACAAGACGAGTGCACGTGGCTTTGATGGCTACAAAGGCCATATCTCATCCGACCCCGGCTCTGAGGTGATCGTCGCAAACGATGTCACTGCGGGGAATGTTGGCGATGGTCAGGGAGCAGAGTCGTT
>JAAEPE010000311.1 GCA_024222395.1 Myxococcales bacterium | reverse complement strand
TCGACTGACCGGCTGGGTGATCGCGGTCGCATGGAGCTTGCGATCATCCTGCTTGTTCGAGATCAAAGAGCGTGAGCGCTTCGGGATCAAGTGACGTGGCGGCTAACACTGACAGACTCCAGAATCGAAAGCACAAATCCACCTAACTAAGGAATCCTCCGGTACCATGTTCAAGAACAAAGCTGAACACTCCGACGCGGAGCACGTTGAAGAACTGCTCCATCAACACGGCGCGACGCATCTTCGTGCTCGCAAGTATGGCTCGGCCGTGCTCGTCGAATCTGGCCCCGAAGTCGAGCCAAGCAAGCACTTCCGCGTGCGTCGAGACACCGTGCACCCTTGGTGCCTCGACATGGCAGATCATCACGGTTGATGGGAGCCGACTCCTTTTCGAGAGAATCTCGATGAGTTGGTTCAAGTCGTCATCGACAATCTTTCATGGCCCCTTGCTCCGGTCGACCAATAACCCGGAACGGACTTCCGAGCTCGAGTACTAGTCGAGTAGTTTTTGTCGCGCGCCGGTGAGGTGCCTTAACGATTTGGAACTCCCCTACTCCTCGTCTCCCTCATCGAAACCGCCTTGCGAAATTACTTGGAACCAATTCCTAGTGTGCGTGACCAACGGGCCCCGCTTTGTTAGCCTTGGTCCCGTCAACAATATGGGCTGCCGCACACAACAGAGCTTGTGGGATCTTAGATGAGTGAAACTGATAACCAGACAATATTTGACGAAGTCACGATCACTCTTCGTCCCGACGGAATCGTTGAGTTTCTGTACACAACTTCTACTGTGGACGTCGACGTCGCCAGGAAATCCGTCGCAGAGGGATTCAAACTCAGTGGTGTTCGTGCGCCGACACTGGTGCATATCGAAAGCGTCAAGGAAGTGACCCGGGACGCGCGGGTGTTTTTCTCCGAAAGCGAGGAGAACAGGGCGGCCGCGTCAAGAGTTGCGCTGATCATCGAGTCTCCTCTTGGGCGAATCCTTGGCAACTTCTTCATGGGTTTCAACAAAACATCTCTACCCTTACAGCTATTTACAGATAGCGACGCTGCTGTCGCGTGGTTGCTCCGTTGAGATCCGAGATGCTCCCTGCGCAGACTAAACTTCTTGAGCAGCTATCCCAACTACGATCCGAGATCGACGCGCTCGTGGGTGCAGTCGAAAGGCCGCGGTGGGAGGCCGACGACGCCCGTGTCGGCCTCCGACGAATCGCGGTCTGCGCTGAGCGTCTCACAATGGAGTTGAAATTGGTGCGGGAATCTAGCGAACGCGATGCCGTGCGTATCGATGAAATACTGGATGTCCTATTCGCAATGGCCAGACTAGACTTTTCCGGTCGAGCAGTCGTCACCGACGACCGTGGACGACTGGATGCACTCGCAGCGGCGTGCAATATGCTCTCAGAAGAGCTCCAAGCCTCGCTGCGACAGAACGACGAACGCAATCGTGAATTGCAGACTGCCCTCAAGGCGAAGAGCCAGTTCCTAGCAAATATGAGCCACGAGATACGGACGCCCTTGGGTGCGATGCTGGGGTTCGCGGATCTGCTACTGGGGGCTGACCTGAGCGAGAGCGAGAGCCTTAATGGCGCCCAGGTGATTCGCCGCAACGGTGAGCATCTCTTGGCGGTCATCAACGACATCCTCGACCTTTCGAAGATCGAGGCTGGCCAACTACGGGTGGAGAAGGTCGAATTTTCACTGCCAGCGTTGCTCAGTGAGGTGGACAGTCTCATGCGACCACGTGCGACAGAGAAGGGACTCGAGTTCTCCACCGATATACGGGGAGAGCTTCCCGAAACACTCGTCGCCGACCCATTCCGAATTAGACAGATCTTACTCAACCTGGTCGGTAACGCGATCAAGTTCACGGAGAAAGGTTCCGTGAAGATCGAAGTGGGCAGCACCGACGGCCGGCTTGTCTTTGATGTGATCGATACCGGTATCGGCATGACCAAGGCAGCAACAAAGAATCTGTTTAAGCCGTTTCAGCAGGCGGACGCGTCGATGAGTAGAAGATTTGGCGGAACGGGACTCGGCCTAGCGATCTGCAAATCGCTTGCTGATGCGTTGAACGGCACGATCACACTCGAGAGCGAAGCTGGTAGGGGAAGCAGGTTTCTGTTTGAGATGATGGCGGAGGTCTCCGAAGGTACCGAGATGGTCTCGTCGTGGGGGACCGCGTTGCCCAACTTGGATTCCCAACGCAGCGCATCCCGAACAAAGAAGCTAGCTGGAAATATCTTGTTGGCGGAAGACGGCGTCGACAACCAGGTGCTCGCGACGAGCATCCTGCGGCGCGCCGGCCTGCAGGTCACCGTTGCCGAGAATGGAGCAATTGCCGTTGAACGGGCAAAGGCTGCGATGGAAATTGGACTGCCGTTCGACCTGATCGTTATGGACATGCAGATGCCAGAGCTTGATGGCTACGGTGCGACGGCAATGTTGCGGGAGCATGGGTACCGCGGGCCGGTCATCGCGCTGACAGCCCATGCCATGACAGGCGAGAAGGAGCGATGTCTCGCCGCGGGCTGCGACGACTATTTGAGCAAGCCTTTTGACCGTCGCGAGCTTGTGAGAATGGTGGGTTCGCATCTCGACACCCCTCATGCACGCCGGACCGGGCTCGTTAGCACCTTTGCCGACGATCCAGACATGTTCGAGCTCGTCAACGAGTTCGTGGCGTCGCTCCCCGAGAGAATCGAACGAATGTATGCCGCGTGTGAACGCGGCGACGTCGAGGAGCTGCGACGCTTGGCCCATCACATCAAGGGGGCAGCGGGAGGCTACGGATTTCAACCGATCACAGACGCCGCCTCAAAGCTAGAGGAGGCCGTCGACACGAGCGATCTCGCCAAGGTCACCCGCGCGTTGGAACGACTAACTGCACTCTGCAACGTCGCTGAGCCTGTCGGGAGTCATTGCATATGACCGCGAACTCCGAGCAGCGAGTTCTTGTAATCGACGACTCACAGGACATTCACAACCTCGTCGAAGTCCGCCTACGCGCCGACGGAATTACGGTATTACATGCACTCGAATCGACGAACGGCCTGTCTATCTTGCGAACGGAACGCGTAGACCTTGTGCTCCTAGATCTCGACCTCGAGACAGATAACGGGATTGATGTCTGTCGCCAAATCCTATCGGATGATGAGATTGCCATGGTGCCCATCATCTTCCTCACAGGAACGGTCGACATCGCTACAAAGGTGAAGGCCTTCGAGGCCGGTGCAGTAGACTACGTCACAAAACCGTTTGACGCCGTGGAGCTCCGTGCGCGGGTTCGGGCCGCATTGCGCACGAAGCGCTATCACGACCTACTTGCGTCGCGTGCCCGTGTGGACGGGCTCACGGGGCTAGGGAACCGTTCCTACTTCGACGAACAACTGGAGCGTCAACTGGAAAGCGATCGCCGTTCTGGGGTGACCACGTCACTCATCATGCTCGACATCGACCACTTCAAGAGCGTGAACGATACCTTTGGCCACCCATTTGGTGACATGGTACTGCAGCGCGTTGCGGATGCTGCTCGTGCGGTGGTGCGTCCGCGAGACATACCTTGCCGCTACGGAGGCGAGGAGATTTGCATTGTCCTACCTGAGACAACGCTCGACGCCGCGGAGAAGGTTGCCGAGCGAATCAGAGAGTCTATCCAGGCAATTGCACTCATTCAGCACGGCAAGCCGGTCGTCGTGACCGCCAGTCTTGGTATCGCAGAAGCGGACTCAGCATCGATGCCCCACGGAGTACATCTGCTCGCCGAGGCGGATGCGGCGCTCTACCGCGCGAAGGAATCGGGGCGCAATCGTGTCTGTCGATAGGTCGCTCGGTCCGTAGCCCTGGTTCCCTTCAACGAAATCTGGACTACCCGAATAGGAATGCATAATAGTGGAGCTTTCCGTTGGCCTGAGGAATAGAACGGTGTCCACGGCAGGTACATTCACACCTTCGTTGAAGAGGTCCACCGTAAACACGATACTAGGCATAACCAAGAGGAGAGGGCAAAGGAGCGCGCATAAGACGCACGATGGGCCCGGCCCCATTACTTCGTCGTCGTCGGCGGTGATGCGAGATGCCCTGCTAGGCAAAGCACAAATCAGCCGAGCGCTGCGCAGAGAACGACCCGGCGGCGAGCTACGCGTTTCGGACCACCCACGGGCCTCTAGCTCGACTCTCCTTCTCGCTGCAACCGTTCAGCGTGGCAGCGTAGCGCATCTCCGTAGTTGTTCCCTTGCGAGATTTGCTACCTCGAAGATGGCAATCCTCTCGCAGAACAACGACAAGCTTCGCTTCTTTCCAACGGTCCAATAGCGGTAGCATGCACCCGTCTGTTTGCACACTGAGCCTCTGTGCGACCGGACGGTTCGGGACGAGTTCCTCATGCAACGCGACGCCGGCTACCGATACAGTGTCACTGCCACGCGCTCTCTCACACAACGGAGCAAGTTAGTCGAAACCTCCAAGCCGTAGTGAAGCGCTATACGTTCAGCTGCTTCGGCGTATGGCTCGTTGACTGAGAAGTCGATCAAGCG
>JAAEPE010000310.1 GCA_024222395.1 Myxococcales bacterium | reverse complement strand
TCCGCCCCATAGCGAGGTCGTCCAAAGCCTATGGCAGATAGCGCTTGGAGAATCCGGTTTTCCGGGCCTCTACAAGTGGTGAAGCGCAAGGGCGATTGGGTGAGGCTACGAGCCAAGTGGGGCGATGGCTCTCGGCTTCTATGCCTCCTCTCGAGCAAATTGCTGGTTCTCATCTTCTTCTGGTGAGCCTCTGGCAGCGCGAAAACGGTGAAACCCTCGGGAATGGCAATTTCGGCCCATTTGACCTGGCCTGGGGCTCTCTTGGCATATCGCCGAATGAAACTCTGCAACAGTTCTTCGGCTTCGGTCTTGGTATGCCTCCGGATACCTCTATATGCCTATATGCCTTAACTCTGACTATGACACTCTCAGCCTCGCAGGATCCTACGAGGAGCCGAATCCTGGTGTGCAACGGTGAGATTTGCCCAATTTCTAGCGGCGTTGCCTCGACGTGCTTCGTTCTGCGCACCAGTGCCTTCTAGGCCCATGGAATGACTACGAAGCCGCTGTCACAGTCAATTCTACACCCCTTCTATTTGGACTTCAGAGAGACACTCATCAATTCAATGGCTTGAAATGATCAGGCCCTGGAGGGCCACAACACGGGATTAGAGACCCGAAATCGACACCAAGTGCAGTCCATGCGCAGGAGCCTTGGGGCAGAGCTTGTCTTCAGAGTGCACCGCCAAGTGCTCCGCCACCTGCCCGATGGTTAGCGCTCCCTGCCCGACGGCAAAGAGAGTACTCGCCATGTAGCGAACCATTTGCTTGAGAAATCCGTTGCCTGTAATGCGTAAGGCATAGACTTCGTCCACCAGTAGGGCGTTCGTCGGCCGTACAAACTCGCACTTGTACACTTCGCGTATGGTGGTCGCGGCTCTCGTCGAGCGGCGACAGAAGCTGTAGAAGTCATGACGTCCAACAAAGACCTGAGTCGCTCGTTCGAGAAGCTCAAGATCCATCGGCCCAGGAATATGAGCAACAATGTCGGATACGCTCGGATTGGCCACCGCAGTTAGGGAAAGGTAGTAGTGGTACTCCTTGCTGGTTGCTCCCACCTTGGGATTGAACCCCGCCTCGCATTGCACACACGATCGCATGCGAATGCTCTCGGGAAGCATCGAGTTCATGCCTCGCAGGAGCGTTGCAGAATCGATGTAGGTGGGAATTGAGATCTTCCCAACTTGCCCCTGGGCGTGCACACCTGCATCGGTGCGGCTCGTACCAGAAATACTGCACTCGCCGTAGCGTGCAATCTTGCTGAGAATTCGGGCAATGGTGCCCTGCACGGATGGCAGGGGCTCGTTGTCGGAATCGGCGGTCTGAGCCTGCCACCCGTGATAGTTGGTGCCTTTGTAGGCAATAACAACCCGGTAGTGGAAGGCTTCAGGCAGGACTACTGCCCTTTGCGCATGAAGACTCGGTCGCCAATACCAAACTCGTGGATCGAGAAGCTCACAACACCGAGACAGGCTTGCTTGCCAGTTTGCACGACGATGATTTCGCCGATGGCGCGCGCCGGGTAGTCCTCGTCCTCCTGACCAACTGAGCTGCCGGGCTTCATGGTCTTCTGGTACGCATCACCACGGCGCACTACCAAGAAGCGATTGCCAACTTGCACGCCGTCGTTGCTACCACGGTCGATGAGCACCGCCGCTTCCGCACCAATGAGTTCATCGGGACCGATGAGATCGACCACCTCACCATTGACCTTTGCCGTGTTGGCAACGGCTTTGGTGCGCTTGAAATTGAGTTCGAGCGGCCCGGTTTTCATGCCTCTCTCGATCGAGTGGATCGAACGAGTAACGATTGCCCGGGCACGTTTGTCCTTTGAAGCAAACGTGATTCGAAGTTCGCCGGCGACTTCCACGTAGGCACCGACTGCCTTGCCTTCGCGCTTGATCTTCTTGCCAGGTCCATAGACAGCCAGGGTGGTGCCAACCTCCGGCACTTTGTCACCCTCATACGTCAAGTAGATTGAGTCGCCCACCGAGAGAAGCGACTTCTCATCGACCGCCCCTGAGACGGTTCCGGCATGTTTGAGATCCTTGAGGTCTACGTATGCGTGCTGGCGCAACCCATAGCCAGTGCTCGGTACAATGAGCGGCTGCGGAGCCAACTCACCGCTGCCCTTGTTGATCGCTGGGACAGGCTCAAGCTTGCCGCCCTCACGAAGACGAACAATGTTCCCTGGATAGATCCAATGCGGATCTGCGATTTCGGGATTGAGCTTCCAGACCTTGGGCCAGTTCCAGGCATTTCGGAAGTAATAGGCTGAGAGGTCCCAAAGCGTATCGCCGGTGACGACCGTATGGCTCCTCGGTACCACGCCATGGTCCCGGGTCCTGGTGTCCTCCATATCTACGCCGTCTAGGTAGTCGCCGTAGAACCTGTTGTCACCAGCCTCTCCGCCCTCCCCTTCACCACTCGAGGGGGGGCCTTGCGGGGCTGCCCCGACCGGCGCTGCCTCTGGTGGGGCAGGTACCGTTCCTGTCGATGTATCGATGGTGAGATTCTCAGGCTGCGCTTCTGAGACGCCGTGGCCCGCAACCCCAGCTGCGACGAAGGAAAACGCTGACAACGTGAAGACGATAGTTTTGCAGTGACTCATAGTTCGTTCCTAAAGCTCAGCGAGTTTCGTTTTGGCGAGAGACGCCGGATTGCTCTTTGGGTAGACGCGAATGATTTGCTGCCAAACGCTCCGAGCCTTGTCCACTTCGCCGGTTTGGCTGTAGCAGTAGCCCAGTTTCAGGAGCGCATCTGGCACCTTATTACCCTCGGGGTGATTGTCCACCACCTTGCGAAATTCGACGAGGGCGCTCTTGTAGCGTTTCTGATCGTAGAACGCCTCCCCCAGCCAGTACTGAGAGTTATCGGCGAAGTCGTGGCGCGGAAAGCGTTGGACGAAATTTCGAAAGCCCGTCACAGCGTAGGAGTGATTGCCCGCTCGCAGTGCATCGTAGTAGCGCTTGTACTCGGCTCGTGGGTCGCCAAGGCCGCGTGCTCGACTCTGCGGCACAACTCCGCGTGCCTGTCTTAGCTGGCTCTCGATGGTTGGAACCCCTCGAGTCACAGGGAGACGTGTGTCCGCGCTTGGTAGCGGTGGCCGTGCGGCACGAGCGGCACGAGCGGTTCGCAGTGAGGGACGCATGGGCTCATCGTCGTAGATGTACCCCGCATCATCAGCTACTGGATCGTCGAAACTCTGAGGCGGAATCTTTAGGACATTGTCGCTGGCGGCCTCACCGACGTAGACGATTTCAACACCCTCGCTATTGGTACCCATGAACTCGTAGTCATCTGGTAGCTCATGCTCGGATGAAAGAACTTGAGGCTCGCGAACCTCTGCCGAGAGTGTCTCGACCGGAAGACTTGGTCGCTCGGTAGCCACCATGGCGTTCTGGGCCTTCCTCTCTTTGGCCTTTCGCAGGGCCAGCAGCTTTTCCAGGTCGCGGCGTTTAACCCGCTCACGCCTGGCGTCACGTCGCAATTCCGCCAGCTCAACCTCGTGCTTGCTTTGCTGCGAGCGCAGCTCCTTGGTGCTTCCAGCACAGGCTCCAAACGAGGTTGCAGCGACCGCTGTCAACGTCGAGTAGAAAACGATTCTGAGCGTTGTCTTCCGCACAAATTTAATTGTAGCGGTCGATTGCGTTCGAATCCAAAAAACTCAGCTTGTCTTTGCCGCTTCGATAAGCGCTTCAAGAATGGGCCCAGCACCTTGATCCAACAGGTCTTGGGCTACGCCACGACCAAGTTCAGCTGCTTGCGCCTGGGTACCACGACGACTTGCGCGCAAGATCTTGGAGCCATCGGGTTCGCCAACCAAGCCGTCGATAACGAGAGTCTCCCCGTCATATTGGGCATATGCAGCCATTGGCGCTTGGCAGCCCCCTTCGAGAGCATGCAAAAAGGCTCGCTCTGCCTCAATACGACTGGCGTCCCGTCCATGGTTCATGGCCTTCACAACTAGGGCGCTAGTCTCTGCATCGCTTACGCGAGTTTCGATGCCCAGAGCGCCCTGCCCTACGGCGGGCAAACTGTCCTCCAAGCTCATCTTTGCTGTGATGTAGTCCGCAAATCCCAATCGCTCGAGCCCAGCAGCAGCCAAAATGATGGCGTCAAAGCCTCCAGCATCGAGCTTATCTAAGCGCGTCGGAACGTTGCCTCTAAGAGATCTGATTTCGAGGTCGGGCCTCAGTGCTCTCACCTGTGCGCCGCGGCGCAAGCTCGATGTTCCGACGACAGCCCCTTGGGGCAGGTCTCTCAACGACGAGACCTTGCTCGAGCAGAAGGCATCTCGAGGCTCCGCTCGCTCAGAAACAGCGGCCATGTGCAAACCGGGTTCTAGCTCCGCCGGCACGTCCTTCATCGAATGCACTGCGATATCAGCACGACCGTCGAGCAGAGCGTTTTCGATCTCTTTGACGAAGAGCCCCTTGCCGCCAACTTTCGCGAGCGGCACATCGAGAATCTTGTCGCCCTTGGTCTTGAGGATTAGAAGTTCCACTTCTGGCTCGCCCTCTGCTGCCTCAATTAGCCTGTCGCGGGTGTGGTTGGCTTGCCATAGGGCAAGCTTGGATCCTCGAGTCGCAATCGTGAGCTTCTTCATGGTCTATGCTTTCTTTGCCGGGCCAGCGGCCTCACCAATGCCGGCCGGCTTCAGTGTGCCCGCTGGGTTGTGCTCCACCCCCTCGCCCTCACTCTCTAGTGAAAAGAGCTGGGACACGGAATCCGCCAATGTCTCGGCGTCTCCCGCCTGCTTGAGCACGGTCATCGGGGCGTGTAAGAGTTTGTTCGCGATGCCTTTGCCAAGGCACTGCATGGCCTCTTGACGCTCGTGCTCGCTTCTCGCCTTGCCCATCGCACGCACTGCCTTCTCGACCTCAGAGGCGGCCACTTCGTGAAAGTGCGAGCGCAAACTGCGAATCGTAGGCACGACGTGTTGTTGCCGCATCCACTGATCGAACTGGCGAACCTCGCCTTCGACGAGCGCTGTTGCTGCCTCAGCCTCGCGACTTCGCTCTTTTAGATTCTCTGACACAAGTCGCTCAAGATCGTCGATGTCGAAGAGGTAGACCCCTTCGAGTTTGCCCACCGAGGTCTCTACGTCTCTCGGCACTGCAATGTCCATGATGAAACACGGCTTGTAGCGCCTTCGCTTCATCGTCTTCTTCATGATCTTCTTGGTGAGCACCGGTTCTCGTGCCCCAGTTGAGGTAACTATTACGTCGGCCTTCGAGAGCTCTATTTCGAGGTCCTCCCAACCACTCGCCATGCCGTCAATTTCTTCTGCAAGCCGCACGGCCTTCTCTGGCGAGCGATTGGTAACGCGAATCTTGGCGGCGCCATCGGCCCGCAGGTGGCGAGCGGCGAGCGCGCTCATCTTGCCCGCCCCAACGACCAAGACCGACTTGCCATCAAGTTCGCCAAAGACTCGCTTTGCTAGCTCGACCGCCACAGATGAGATATTGGCTGCACCGCGACTGATGCCAGTCTCCGTGCGGACCCGCTTGGCAACACCAAAGGAGCGCTCCATGCAGCGACCGAGCACCGGCCCCAAGCTCTCATAACTCGATGATGCCCCGAAGGCGGATTTGAGCTGCCCGAGAATCTGCGATTCCCCAACAACCATAGAATCGAGTGCGGAAGCGACGCGAAATATATGCCGAATCGCGTCTTTCTCGAGGTGCTCGAATAGGACGCCACTGAGTTTCTCGGAAGGGTAGCCACGAGATTGGGAGATGAACGCCCTCGTCTCCGCTGCGGCTTGGGCCACGGCTGAGGCCGGTGCGCTTCTGGATGTGCACCCATAGATCTCCACCCGGTTGCAGGTCGAGAGTATTAGCGCCTCGTCGATGAGTTCGTGTGCGATAAGTCGCTGCAGGTGGCTCTCAATTTCCTCGTCGTGAAACGCGAGCTTCTCGCGCACACTCACGGGAGCTGAGCGCCAACTCAGCCCCACCACAAAGAGCTCGCTAGGCATCTAGCCACTCACCGATCGACGCAGAACGTAGAGCGCGAGAACCATCATGGCAGCGCCAAAGCCTACAAGCGTTAGAAGCGCCGCTCTCCGTCCCCGAAGCCCACTAGCGCTTCGTCCGAGCATCAGCGCCGCAAAGGCAAGCCAAGTCACGGCCGCAATCGGGTATTCTACGCGCCCAAAGCCCTGCTCTCTCTCTGCAACCCAAACCCCGCCCAGCATCATTGAGATCGTGAAGATGGGAAAGCCTATGGCAACTAGCGTTGCCGACAGCCGATCAAGAGTCTCCAGAGATGCACTGGAACGAAAGAGCACGCCGTCAAAGTTCTTGCTCTTGAGATTTCGCTCCTGCAGCAGGTAAATCACTGAGACGACGGTAGCCAGACAGAAGATTGCCACTCCGATCGTTGCACTGGCAATGTGCAGACGCCCGAGGCTGCTGAGTCCAGTCATCGCGTCACCAGAAGGTGAGAGTCGAGCGGTAGCCAACACGATGAGGGCGAGCGGCGCGACGAACGCTCCTAGTACCGTCAACCCTTTGCGTCGGGAGAGGAAGATGAAGGCCCCGACGAGAATCCAACTGAGGAACCCCAGCGCTTCACGCACAGAGGTGGCTGGATGAACCTCTTCCACCCCACGCCATCCAATGTCGACACCGTGTGCGATGAAGGCCGCTACGACAGCCCAGCTCGCGGCCGTCTTGACCCGCTTTGGAACCTGCGCCAGGCTGCTTAGGTGAAGCACTGAGGCGACAAGATAGACGCCCATCGCCACATAGAACGCCGCCTGCGGCTGGGTCGTTACAACCTCGGCGGTCACAGCAGACTAAGCTCCGCTCTTGGGCTCGGCGCGCCCGACAAACCCAGGCTGAACCTCGTAGGCAATCTCGCCATGGATCACAGAGTTCATGTAGAGGTCCGCGCCAATCTCGACGAGTTCCTCTTCCGTCTTCACTCTATTAAGCAAGTCGTTTGGATCCTGCTCGTCGCCCGCGACTTTCATGAAGCGTACAGCCGGCACGACGGCGAAGACTCTGCCCAATTCTGTGATCGTGAGCATGCCAGCCTCGAGAGTAGCCTTCTGGTCCATGGTCCATTCGTCGAGACGATCTTGAGAAATAAATAGCCGCGCCATAAGTCAAATCACCCGCTTCTTTGCGATCTCGGTTTAACCCTAGGAATCCCTAGAGTCCCTAGATCACCATGATATTCCTAGTTTAGGAACGGGAGCAAATGTGAGGGCCCGGCAAAAATGGGCAATAGCTGGAGGCTGGCCCTTGCGGCTCTCGGAGCCTGTGATTATCAATGAGGAATGGCTAGTGAAGATGTTCTCGAACTCACCGATTCCAGTTTCGAAGCTGAGATTCTCAATTCTGAAATTCCTGCCCTTGTCGACTTCTGGGCGGGGTGGTGTGTGCCCTGTAAGCAGATTGCCCCATCGGTCGATGCGCTGGCTACCGAGTACAAGGGCAAGGTCAAGGTTGGCAAGCTGAACATCGACGATAACATCGGTGTTCCGCAGAAGTATGGCGTGCGCTCTATCCCAACCCTCTTGATCTTCAAAGGCGGACAGGTTGTGGGTCAGATCGTTGGCGTGGCTCCTCAGTCGAAGATTGACGCAGAGCTCAAGAAGCACCTCTAGAAAGTCTCAAGATCAGCGGCGAGGTCACGAGAAGTGCCTGTGCCGCTGTCACACTACTCGCAGCCCAACGCTTGCTCGCTCCAAGCACTAAAGCCTCATAGTCTGGGCCAAGACTGCGACGGCGAGAGAGAGCTCTTCGGGATCTAGCTTCGCGAAGCCCACTC
>JAAEPE010000309.1 GCA_024222395.1 Myxococcales bacterium | reverse complement strand
GATGTTGGAATTCGGGGCCAAAGCCCTGGCTAGGAGGTTCTCTTTGAACTTTTCTGAATACGCCAAATCTCGTTCTCTTGCTCACCCCCAAGGTGAAAAATCGAATCGCGAGGGGCGCCAACTATCCTGCCACTGGGGGGTGGCAAGGATCCAAGTCGCATCTGGGCCCAGCTTCCGCGTAATGCCACTCAGCGTGTCCCCGCACACGAGCCCAGCTGCCAAAATGCGCCCGGATCGTGACACTGGTGTCAGCGGGTCGCCGCGAATACTTCGTCAAGGGTTTCTCGGCTCGAGCGTTTCTCGCCACGGGCGATAGCATGGACCGTCTCGGTGATGAGCGCGTTTACCGGCGTTGCAATGCCATGCACCTTGCCTCGCGCTTCGACCTCGCCGTTGAGGAAGTCGATGGACGAAGGCCGTCCGCGTTCCAACGCAGAGAGCATAGATGAGCGCAGGCGCCGATAGCGCATACCCACGGCAAGAAGCATCGCGTGTTTTGCTGCGAGGTTCGGCGAGCCCGGCGATTTGCGTTCCTTGTCGGTTATGGCAATCCAGTTCAAGTCTAGAGTGCCTGAGACTTTTTCCAATCTGACATTCTCAGCCTTTGCCACAGCGACGGTCTCTGCAAAGATCTCGAGGCCGAGACGACGATAGCGGCGGACCTTGGCCAACACGCCAAGGCGGTCGCCCCCGAGGGTTCCAATGGACGAGATGCAGCAGTTGAGAGCGAGCTTGCTCCACCGGGCTCCGAGAAGATTGCCGGTTTGAGTTACCGGCCCGACGATTTCGAGAAGACTCGCAAGTTCGCGCAGCTTTTCGTCGTGGAGCCCGCTCAGGGTGCCAATCTGAAAACCACCCGAGGATGTGCGATCGTAGTTGCCAGGAGAGCTCATCGAAGCGCCCCAGGCAATGATGCCGCCGATGACGCGATCTGAGCCACAGATGAGTGCGATCCGCTCTTCACAGAGGCCGTTTTGGAACACCACCATGCGGCCGTCCTCGGCGAGCAAGGGTGCGGCCTCGCGAGCAGCCGCCTCTACCTGGGGGGGCTGTGTGGCGAGAAGAATGTAGTCGAAGCGCTCGTTCTCGGGCACGCCCAGGCAGATTCGCCCGCGAATCTGCCGTGGGTTGCCGTCACCTGAGAGGCCAAACCCTTGGGCGCTCACTGCGTCATAGATGCTCTGATTCGTTGTCGATGCGACCACATCAGTTCCAACTTCGGACAGATAGCCACACACGGTTCCACCGATGCCGCCGGCGCCCACTACCAGGATTTTGGGTGTTTTCGGGCTGCTCATGTCCGGAAAGCTAGCAAAATGGCCCTCAGTGCGGGAACCGCGAGAGACGGCGTTTTTCTCGGATGTAAACTTAATGAGAGACAATCGAATCGGCTAGGATCACGCAACAATGCATTTGACCTTTTGGGGCGTGCGCGGGAGCTATCCAGTTCCCGGTGCCGCGACAGTGCGCTACGGCGGCCATACCTCGTGCGTCGAGCTGCGTTCGGAAAGCGGCGGGTGCTTGGTCATTGATGCGGGCACCGGGCTTCGAGGGCTTGGGCAGAAACTCGCTCAAGAGGCACGAGACCCGGGGGGCACGACCTACAATCTGATTCTCTCCCACGTTCACTGGGATCACATCCAAGGCCTGCCATTCTTCGAGCCTGCGTACATTGGGGACACCAAGATTGTCGTGCACGCGCCCCGCGCTGCAGCGAAAGAGCTAAGGCTGGTCATTGGTGGCATTACCCGTCACGAGTTCTTCCCGGTCGCACTCGATGCGGTGCCTGCGGACTTCGAGTTTCAAGAAGTGACTCCGGGCAAGGCCTTCGACATCGATGAGTTCACGGTGCTCCCTATCGGGCTCAATCACCCATTCGGAGCAGTTGGATATCGGGTCGACGCTGATGGCAGCAGCATGGCCTATGTGAGCGACACGGCTCCCTTCGATCGCATGCTGCACAAGCAGCATTTCACCGCGGGCGTAGAAGAGCCGAACTCGGACGACCTAGCCATTCTCTCCGAGATGCGGGCGAATCTGGTCCAGTCGTTGCGCAGAGTGGACACCGTTATCTACGACACTCACTTCACCAAAGGCGAGTACGAGCAGTTCACTCACTGGGGACACTCGACTCCGGATCACGCGCTTGAAATTTGCCATGAAGCAGGGGTGCGCCAGCTCGTGCTCTACCACCACGCTCCGGCTCACGACGACGATGCGATGGACAAGATCGCAGAGCAGTATGGTGTGCGCGGCAAAAGGATGGCCATCGCAGTTTGTGTCGCAAGAGAGGCCATGACTCTCACAATGGGCGAGGCCACCAACCCAGGATTCGGGGTATGAAGATTCGATTCTGGGGAGTGCGCGGATCTTGCGCTACGCCCGGGGGGCGATATCTGCGCTATGGCGGCAACACTACGGCTATCGAAGTGCGGTCCGATAGTGGCCATCGCATACTCATCGATTTGGGAACGGGCGTGACGGAGCTGGCCAAAGAGCTAATGGCTGCAGAGTTCGGCCAGGGCAAGGGGGTGCTGCCCGTGCTTCTCACCCACACCCACGTCGACCATATTCAGGGGCTACCCTTCTTCACCCCGTTGTTCATTCGCGGCAATTCGATTCGAATCATGGGGCGCGAGCTAGCAGGCGTATCCCTCAAAGAGGTGCTTCAAGATCAACTCAATGGTCACTACAGCCCACTCTATGGCCTAGAGAATCTCGCCGCTGGGCTCGAGGTTCAGACTCTCAAGACGGGGGCCTCGTGGCCTGCTGAGGGCTTTGAAGTGAAGACCGAGCTTGCTCCTCACGGCAGCACATCGGTCGTGGCATGCAGAATTACCGCTGATGGCAAGAGCGTCGTCATTATGACGGACGTCGAACACGCCCCAGAGGGCATTTCTCCCGAACTCACAGAGCTTGCACGTGACTGCGATCTGCTCGTTCACGACGCGATGTTTAGTGATAGCGAGTACGCACAGCGCGCAGGGTGGGGACATTCTTCGGTTGGGTCGGCCATCGCAGTCGCCGAGTCCGTTGGGGCACGACGGTTGGCGCTATTCCATCACAGTCCCGATTCGAGCGACGAGCATCTTGATATGATCGTGGGACAGGCCACAGAGAGTTCTTCGGTTGCTGTCTTCGCAGCCCAAGAGGGGCACGATGTCGACATCTAAGAAGAGTTCTTGATGCCAGAAGCCTATCGCTTCGTTCGTTGCCCCAATCGCAGTTGCGGATTGCGTTTCCCCGGTGAGGTTGGTGTTGCCTGCCCCTGTGCAAAGAGCCCACAGAACTCGTTTCGGATCGCTGCGTGCCACCCGAAGAAGACGCTGTCTCACCGACCCAGCCGCTGCACCTCTTGCTCGACAATGTGCGCAGCATCTTCAATGTAGGCTCCGTCTTTCGAACGGCAGATGGAGCTGGCACTTCGCACCTCTACCTTGGCGGCATCACTCCGGGGCCCGAGCACAAAGCGATGCGGAAGACCGCGCTTGGAGCCGAAGAGTTGATTCAATCAAGCAAACATGCCGACAGCGTTCAGCTTGCAGAAGAACTCTCAGAGACTGGACATGTTCTCTGGGCCCTGGAACGCACTCGTGGGTCGGTCGATGTATTCGAGGCTGCATCGGAGCGGCCGTCTGGCAGTCTTGTACTCATCTTGGGCAACGAGGTGGCCGGGGTCGATCCTGGGATTCTGCAGTTCTGGCCGGGTCGCCCCGGGTCGTTACCTCCCCGGGGCTCCCACAGATTCCGTACGTGCGGAACTACCGCATACGGCTCCTCGGATCAGGAGTTCGCTACATGATGAGGACGGAGTGGATCGGAGTGGGCTTTGGGAGTGAAAAGCGCAAGAGCAGCGCCCGAT
>JAAEPE010000308.1 GCA_024222395.1 Myxococcales bacterium | reverse complement strand
GCCGTGCAAGTCGGCGTAACCAAGGTATCTCAAGCAATCGACGAAGCCGCCGTGAAGATGTCTCTCATCAAGCTCCAAGCTGTGATTCCCGTCGCAAGCAATGGCACTCTAGAAGACGGTATCTGGTACGGCTCGCTTGTCCTAGCCTCGTGTGCCGCTAGGCCCGATTTCGACGGGAATCTCCGGGATTCCCTTTCTCGCTCGTGACGAAAAGGTTCGTGACATCACCGAGGTCTTCGAAGCCAATCCGAACCAAGAATTCGTGATGTTTGGCGATAGTAGCCATGTAGATCCAGATGCCTATCGCATCATTCTTGAGGACTTCGAGGCTCAAGTGCACGTGGCCTTTATTCACGATGTGAAGACGATTGAACCAACGCGACTCGTAGGTCTTTTTCTCATCGACAACTACGCGCAGGCCGCTGCCGAACTCATGCGACTTGAATTCCTCTCCGAGGATGAAGCTCGCATGGTTATGAATGCCGTGGTCGCTGGTGGTGAAATTGACGCTCAGGGCATGGAAGATCTCATCGCGGCGAATCAACCGTAACCAATACTTCACGACGATCACTCGTTCTTTGTTCACGGCGCGAGCATCGATTTGGTCAGGCCGAGAGAGCGAGTGTTGAGCTTCTCCACACTCTTGTAGCGAAGCTCGACGGAAAATCGATGTGCGGGGTGCACATGGCATACGGTTTGTTCCGGCCGGGAGCATGCTCAAACACGCACTCGCAACGATCATCGTACTTGCCTCTCCTAGCCTCGCGTCGGCCGACCCCATCGTGGAAGCGATGGGAATGCGCATTGGTGGCTACGGGTTTCGCGAAGCCACGCCAGCATCAGGCGAGAAACCGAGCGGAACCGGCTGGCAGGCCTGTCGAATGAACGGCCTTGGCATATTTGCCAACCGAGGGATTGGCGAGAATTTCTTTGTCGAAGGCGCTTTCGATACGTACTTCGCCGGTGGCTTTCCCACGGGCGAAGCCATGGGCACCTACGATACGCCGATTGATCGCAGCAGTGCTCTGATGACCGTCGCCGCTGGTGCACGCTTTCCCAACAGCACGCGCTTTTCGCCCTATCTGCAGGTCGGGCTGGGTGCTGAGCTCACTCACGTAAGCCTCCCGGCCTTAGCATTGGAAGACACTGCAATCTTGCCAATGGGCTTCTTTGGTGCTGGCGCAAATCTTCGCATCACCGAAAAGGTGCAAGTGGGCGCGTCTCTCCGCGTGAACGCCATGGGCTACTACGACGATGCGCAGTTTCAAACCGAGCTTAAGCCTGAGCTCGAAATGGCGACACAGGGCCAGTTCTACGCGAGTTTCGCCCTATGAAGGCTGCGCTCTTGTGCCTGGGACTGGCCGTAGGCTGCACTACGCAGGAGGGCTCGACTGCCATTGAAATCGACCTCGACTTGCCCCAGCACTTTCCGGAGCCAGTCGCACCGGAGAGCAATCCGCTCACTGCTGCTTCTGTAGAGCTTGGCCGTCACCTCTTCTACGATACGCGTCTTTCGGTAAACGACACGCTCGCCTGCGCGAGTTGTCACAAGCAGGAATCGGCTTTTGCTGACGATCGAGCGTTATCTTTGGGAGCAACGGGCACCGAAGGTGTCCTCAACGCACCATCTCTGGGCAACGCTATCTACGCGCGCCCACTCACATGGGCCCACGGCGATATCACCGCTATTGAAGACCAGCTCGTGGGCCCAATGTACGGCGAGTCCCCCATTGAGATGGGAATGACGGGGAGCGAAGATGAAATCCTCGACCGCATTCGTGAGGATTCGCTATACAACGACTTGTTCGCCGAAGCGTATCCCGACGAGCCTCTCTCCCTTGAGTTGGCGAAGCAGGCACTGGCTTCATTTGTTCGTTCACTTATTTCGTACCGTGCTCCCTTCGACGACTTCGTGGCTGGAAATCCTGGAGCCATCTCTCAGTCTGCGCAACGTGGATCAGAATTATTCTATTCGGAGAAACTCGGTTGCAGCCATTGTCACGCGGGCTTTGCCTTCACAACAGCAGTGGCTTCGAGTTCTACCAATACACAACCGACCTCGCCATTTCACAATATTGGTCTGTACAACGTTGATGGCCGTGGCGCGTATCCTGCCGCAGCACAGGGCTTGATCTCGGAGTCAGGCTTCGAGAGAGATATGGGGCGCTTTCGAGTGCCCTCTCTCCGCAATGTGGCTCTCACTGCGCCCTACGGACATGATGGCAGCGTAGCGTCGCTTGAGGCCTTCATTCGCATCTACGAAGCTGGCGGCCGCAATGTCGAAGGCGGATCATACGCGGGAGATGGACGAGAGAATCCTTGGCGCAGCATACATTTGCGGCGATTTGAACTCAGTGATGAGGAGCGCGGCGACCTCGTCGCCTTCCTCGAGAGCCTTTCCGATCAGGATTTCGCGAGTGATCCACGTCTTGCGGGTCCCTGGTAGGGGCTCGCGCAGTCATTTCAGGCTTGGGCGCTTGTCTGCACTCGCCTCGCACGTGACACTTGCCGGCGATGCAGACTCCCACACGGATCGTTGTGCCTCTTCTATCGTTGGTCTTCTTCGTAGCTAGCTGCGGAGGAGGGGCGAGTCGCGGCTATTACAACAGCGCGTCGTCCCCGGCATCATCTGGCTCGCGCGCAGCTCGCAGCGCTCCTGTGATGGCTTCTACAGGGGGAGATGACTATGGCGACGACGATAGCGTGAGCGTCGAATTTAGTGGCAGTTCTGAGCTTGAAGCCTCCTATGTCGGCGACGAACTCGGCATGGCACCCAGCGCAGCGCCAGGAAGGAAGGCAGCAAAGCCGATCACCCCACCAGCAACCAAAGCGCCCGCGCCGCCCCAAACCAGTGGTCCGAAGCCGGCGACAACTGCCAAACGCCCCATGCTTATCTACCGCGCGACGATCAACCTAGCCGTGTTCGAGGCGCGCAAGTCCATCGACGAGGTGGAGACCCTTGCCAAGAGTCTCGGCGGCTACTTGGTGCAGCGCAGCGACACATCCATCACCATTCGCGTGCCAGCCGGAGCGTTCGACAACGCACTCGAAACCGTGGCCAAAGTTGGCGATGAGCTCCATCGGCAAGTGCAGGTGCAAGATGTGACGGCCGAGTTCCGCGATTTGCAGATTCGTCTCAAGAATCTGCAGGCCGTCAGAGTCAGGCTTGCAGCCCTCCTCGATAGAGCCAAGACGGTACAGGAAGCGCTTCGCGTGGAGCGCGAGCTTGAGCGAGTTGCCGGCAATATTGAGAGCATCAAGGGAAAGCTCAAGCTCTACTCCGAACTCGTTGCGTTCTCGACCATCACCGTTAACTTCCAGGCTCGGCCCGCCGAGAGCATAAGCTCAGAGGTGAATCTTCCCTTCCCTTGGCTTGGCCGACTCGGTCTTAGCCGCCTTTTGGATCTCAACTAGGAACGACAGATGAAGATTCTAATTTCACTTTCTCTCGCTCTTGGACTCGCGGCTTGTGGTTCCAGTTTCAGTCAACCCACCCCCGACGGTTTCGTGAAGCTCAAGAAGCAACATCGCTACGACTATCGGGCCGTGACCGCAGACGGTCTGGTCTATGCGGTTAAGGAAATCTCTGATCCACCCAAAGGGGATACCGAGTTCTGGGCTAAGGCCGTGGAGAACAAACTGCGATTTCAAGCCGGCTACGCTCTCATCAAGAAGCAGCAGGTGACCACAAGTCGTGGACTCGAAGGCACACAGATTCAGTTTGGCTTTGATCGTGGCAAGACGCCGCACCTGTACTACGTCACAGTGTTCACGGCAAAAGACTCCATCTTTGTGATAGAGAGCGGCGGCACAAAAGAGCTCGTGGAAGCCCACAGTGCCGAATTGCAATCAGCGCTAGAGAGCTTTCGCGTCAATTAGTGCAGCTTCGGCCGTATCAGCTAGACGCCGTACATTCGGTGATTGCCGCGCGAAAACGCGGCGTCAAACGCATGCTGCTCGCGCTTCCAACGGGCGCGGGCAAAACGATCGTATTCTCAGAGCTAATTCGGCAGGCCAGGCACGATGTTCTGGTGTTGGCTCATAGGGATGAGCTGCTCGCGCAGGCGAAGGAGAAAATCGAAGCCGCACTGGCGCGCTCAGGAGACACACGTCGCGTGGAGATCGAGCGAGGCGAGAAGCGAGCGAGCAAAGGGGCGAGTGTGCTCGTTGCGTCGATTCGATCGCTGCACGAAGGGCGCATTGGGAAAGTCCTGGTCGGTCGAGACATTCGCCTCATCATCTACGATGAGTGCCATCACGCTGTAGCCGACGCAAATCGCAATGTACTCGAATCAATCGGCTGCTTTGATCCGGATTGGCCAGGAACGTTGGTCGGTGTCACGGCAACGACTCGCCGTGCCGATGGTAAAGGGCTCGGCGAGATCTTCGAGGAAATTGTCGCAGAACGCACTCTGCAGCAGATGATCGAGGATGGCTATCTGCGACCGCTGCGCGGATTGCGCATCGAAACCAAATCATCTTTGGAAAACGTTGCGACTCGCGGCAATGACTTCGAACTCGAATCCCTCGAGGAAGCTGTTGATGTGGAAGGGCGAAATCAACTGGTTGCCCGCAGCATTACCGAACTCTGTCGAGATCGGCGCACCATTGCGTTTTGCGTGGGCGTGCGACATGCGGAGAATCTGAGTCGCGCGCTCAACGAGTTGGGCGTTCGAGCCGGCATGGTCTGCGGCGAAATGCCGAAGGTGGATCGCAGGAGAACCCTCAAGAAGTTTCGCGAGGGCAAGCTGCAAGTCATCACAAATGTCGGCGTGCTCACGGAGGGATTCGATGATCCCGGAGTGAGTGCGATTGTCATGGTTCGGCCCACCAGATCGGAAGCCCTCTACCTGCAATGCGTGGGACGGGGCATGCGTTTGGATCCAAGCGCACAGGATTGTCTTGTGCTCGATTTTGTCGATCTGTCATCGCTAGACATCATCACGAGCGCAACGCTCGAAGCCGGAACGTCCCGAGAGCCTCCGGAGCGTGAAGAGCAAGCGGAAGGTGCGGGTGCGATTCCTCTTTTGGAAGATGATATGGATGAGGCACCTGCGACCCTCGAACAAATCACCCAGCGGCTCATCGCCTTTGATCCGCTTACGATGGCGCAGCGCGACGAGGCAGCCGCTATATCGGTGAACGCTTGGCTCTCTCTCGGGACTCGAGGAATGATGTTGCACTTTTTGGGCAGACGCGGAGAGATGTTGCGTTTTGAATTGAAGCCGGCGCCTCGAAGCGGCGTGGAGGTATGGTTGGAGGAGCGAAAGCTTGCTCGTTGTCCAACCATGCAAGAGGCCATCGAAGCGGTCGATCTAGAGCTGCCAAACTACGGCGTAGAGGAGAGTGCTCGAAGCGACGCTCTTTGGCGTCAGCATCCAATCACGCCTCCTCTGCAGCGTGCGATCTCGGCTCTGCGTCCACCCCGCATCGCTCATACGGTGGGCGATGCCATTGCGCACCTGGCACTGCGAATGGGGTTCGACTAAGAAGCCGGGGGCTGGCAAGAGGTACTCCAGCTGCTACCTTCTGGGGGTAGGCGAGCTTCGGCGGAGCAAATCTGTCTTGGCGGCAACTAGCGACAGCGCGGGGTGGTTTTGCCGCTTCACTGCCTTGTGAGCCGTGCGCGCGAGGGCTACGCTGCAGGCCAATCTTGGTTTGGACAGGAGTCCACAGGATGTGGGCGATGAAAATAGCAGAGAGGGAGCCATGATCTTTAAGAAATTTTGGGCATCGTTTCGGGCGCAAGTGAACAAGCTTGCCAACGTCTTTTGGGAGGCCGATCCAATCGCCCAAATGCAGTACGAGTACGACACTGCAGTGGAGCAGATGAAAGAGGGACGCGAAGGCCTCGAGCAATATCGAGGGCTTGTTGAGCGCGTAAGCCGTCAGGTTCGGCAAAACGAGAAGCATGTTGCAAAACTGCAAGGACAGGCGAAGGCCTACCTCAAGCTAGGCGACCGGGAAACTGCTTCGAAGTTCGCTCTCGAGCTGCAGAAGGCAAAAACCGAGCTCGCTCAGAACAGCGAGCAACTTGTGATGCACGAGCATGCCTACGAGAACAATCTTAAGAAGATCAAGAATGCCAACAAGAAGCTTGTTGACGTTCGTCAGAAGATTCAGAAGTACGACGCCGAACTGAAGATGAGTGAGGCAGAGGCGGAGATCGCCAAACTGGCCGAAGGCTTCGACTTCAATGTCACAACCGATTTTGGTCAGCTCGAGAGTCTTATTCAGGGCAAAATCGACACCAATCGCGGCAAGGTTCGCGTGGCCGCCGATATGTCCCAAGAAGGCATTGCCGACATCGAAGCGGAAGAGCGCCTCGAAGTCTCTATGGCCGAAGATGCGCTGAGTGAGCTTGAGGTCGAGCTGGGGCTCAAGTCGCCCGAGACGACACCGATTTCTGAAACATCCAAGGATCTTGGACCGGCAGAACTAGAAACCGAATAGCTCGGTCCATTTGTTTCTCTCGGAATTTTTCTTAACACGCTAACGGGCAGATTTGCCCGAAACAACGGCTACGCGCATAGCGAGCCACAAATAGGCAGGTAGACAATTATGGCAGGCAAACCGAAGCCCGGATTCTACGCAGCGGTCTTTCTCGTTATCGCTGGACTCATTGGCGTCGCCGTATGGCAATTCGCTGGCTCCAAGAAGGAAGAAAAGGCTGACGACATCTCGCTCGATGAGCTCAAGAAAGAAGCGAATCTGACGCTAGAGGATCCGAACTCTACCGGTATCACGACAGTCAAAGAGTACAGCTACGTCGCTTCTAGCAAGCTTCCTGAGGTCAAAGGTGTTTCCGACTACAAAAAGCTCGGCAAGGACAACACGATCAAATTCGCCATCAATGTTTGGGCTGGTTGGGCTCCAATCATCTATGCCAACGGAGGCTTTGCTCCCAAGAAGGTTTGGAAGACACCCAAGGGTAAGGAGTTCAAGGTTGAGCTCGTACTTATTGATGATCCCGTGCAGATGCGCAACGTCTTTGCCTCTGGCGACATTCACATTGGTTGGGCGACCGTCGACATGCTTCCACTCTTGGTGGAAGGCCTTCAGAAAGACTCGCGGACCATGCCCCGCGTCTTCCAACAGATCGACTGGTCAAACGGCGGCGACGGTATCGTTGTGCGCGACTCAATCAAGACGATCGCTGACCTTCGCGGCAAGAAGATTGCTCTCGCGCAAAACTCCCCCTCGCACTTCTTTATTCTCAATGCACTGCTCAATGCTGGTGTTCAGCCCGGCGAGGTTGAGTTTGTCTTCACGGCCGACGCCTTCCAAGCCGCTGCCGCCTACAACGCAGAAAAGAGCATTGCTGCCTGCGTGACCTGGGCGCCCGATATCTACAACCTCAGCGAAGTTGCCGGAAACAAGCTCATCGTTACCACCGGTACAGCCAACAAGCTGATAGCCGATGTGTGGTTCGCACGAGCCGACTTCGCCAAGGACCATCACGACATTCTCGAGGGACTTGTGCGCGGCATCTTTGACTCTGTTGAAGAGCTAAAAGACGAGGAAGCCAAGAGCACCGCAGCAAAGCTCATGAGCGATGGCTATTCGATCCCGGCAGACGAGACGCTGGGAATGTTGGCCGACGCGCACTGGACGAACTTCGCGGAGAATCGTGATTTCTTCATGAACCAGAACAACCCAACCAACTTCGAGCGCACCTACAACACCGCTCATTACCTCTACAACCGCATTCGAGCTGTTGGGCAGAAGGTTCCATTTGACAAGATCATGGACTTCTCGATCATTAAGAAGCTCTCCAAAGAGGAGAAATACGCATCACAGAAGAATGAGTACAACGTTCAGTTCGCACCGGCTGCCGCTAGTTCGATTCAAGCGGAGAGCGATGAGATTCTCACCAAGACCATCGTGATCCACTTCTTCCCGAACTCTCATGAGCTCAAGAAGATGGTCACCAAGGACGTCAACGGAAAAACCAAAGATGTCCTATACGATCCGAACGTCGATTTCGTGATTGAGGAAGTTGGCAAGCTCGCTGGTCAGTATGGGGCTGCTCGAATTGTCATCGAAGGACACGCCGACTCTTCCATGAAGGGACGAGCACCTGCAGACCTCGTGAAAGAGCTCTCTAGCAACCGAGCGAATTCGGTCAAAGAGGGGCTGGTCAGGAAGTTCAAAGAGCTCCAACCGAATCAGTTTTCCGCAACGGGCGTAGGTTGGGATAAGCCTGCGGATCTAGAGGACCCTCTCAATCAAGCGAAGAACCGTCGCGTGGAAATCAAGGTGTATCCAGCTGAGGCTGGCTAGTGAGCCAGCTGCTCATGACGCGCGGACGGATTCTAAGACGCGCACGGCTGCGTGAAGAGCAGAGCTTTGCGGCCCGGATCATTCTGGGCTCGCTCTGCATCGCAGCAATCCTCGGCATTTGGATGTGGGCTACGGCGGGTGAAATCGTCGAGGAGCGGGTCCTATCGCCGACCATCATGCCGTCGCCCTTCGAGGTCTGGGCAAGCATGGGCGCGCTCGCTGATCGCGGCCTGGTAGCGGGCATTGCGGCGACCCTCAAGCGGGTTTTCCTGGGCTTCGGACTGTCGATTTCCGTTGGCGTGACGACCGGTATCCTCGCAGGGTCGTGGCGACCCTTCCAGGCGTTTATGGCGCCGGTCGTGCTCTTTGGTCGCAGCCTCCCTCTCGCGGCACTGATTCCCATGACCGTGTTTTGGTTTGGTATCGAGGATCAGCAGAAGATTATGTTCATCTTCATTGCCACGGTTCCGTTCATCTTCTCGGACACGGTTGCCTCGGTACTGTCTGTCAATGAGCGTTACGTTGAGACCGCGGAGACACTTGGGGCGAGTCGGATACAGATCATCTTTAAGGTGCTGGTGCCTTTGTCCTTGCCGGACATCTTCACATCGATTCGATTTCTCTTCGGACTCGCGTTTGGCTACGTCATGCTCGCCGAGGTCATCAACGCGGGGGCGGGACTGGGGTTCCTGATCAATCAGAGCTTCAGTCGTGGAGCCAACATGGAGCACGCAATTCTGCTGCTGCTCATCATCGGGTTCATGGCCTACGTAATCGATCGCACTCTGGTTTGGTTTCAGCGTGGTCTCTTCCCCTATCGAAAGGATCTCTAGATGGCGCCTCCCGTTGACGAGATTCCGCGCGAGAATCTGAAAACCAAAAATGCGGGTTCCGCTGAAGGTGCTGACAACAGCTCTTCGGATGCGGCACGCGCCGAAAGGGCCCCGTTACCGGAGGAATGGTCCAAGGCTGCAGAGGCCGCCAAGTCGGGCCTGTCGGTCACCGTCGGCGACGATACAGCACTGCCGCCGAAGAGCGATGCCGAAGTACCGGTTGTCGAATTTACGGATGTCAGCAAAGTCTACGGCAAAGGCGACAGCGCCTTCACGGCCATCAAGGAAATGAACTTCAAGGTCGTCGACAAGACGGGCCATGGTGAGTTCATCTCAGTTCTTGGGCCCTCAGGCTGTGGCAAGTCAACGATCCTGCGACAAATCGCCGGGTTGTCACCACAGCATCCACCGACCACCGGCACCGTCAAAGTCGATGGCATCGAAGTGAAGGGGCCAGGTGCGCAGCGCGGCATGGTCTTTCAGGACTACACGTCTTTCGACCACAGGACGGTTCTCGACAATGTCGCCTTTGGGCTGGAATGCCGTGGCGTTAGTAAGAACGAGCGCTACGAACAGGCGCGCATGTGGATCGACAAGGTGGGCCTTTCGGTCAAAGACGATTCAGACAAATACCCCCACCAACTCTCGGGCGGCATGCGCCAGCGCGTGGCGATTGCTCGTACCCTGATTCTCCGTCCGCGCATCATTCTCATGGACGAGCCCTTCGGAGCGCTCGATCCGGCGACGCGCATGCTCATGCAAGACAACCTCGTGAATCTCTGGCGAGAGTTGGAAGCCACGATTTTTCTCGTTACGCATTCGATTGAAGAGGCCGTGTACCTAGGCGACCGTCTCTTCATACTCTCGTCATCACCTGGCACCATCTTGAGAGAAATGCCAGTTCCGCCGCCCGATCGGCCGGCGAAAGAGATGCAGCGCGAAGATGCATTTCAGGACATCGTGTTTGAGGTTCGCGACATCATCGAAAAGCTCGAATCTTCGAGTCGGGCAGGGGACGACTAGCATCGATGTCCAAGAAGAAGAAAACGGCTGGAATGCTGCGCTATCTGAAGGAAGCATTTACCTTTCGATGGAACTTGCTCTTCTTCGGTGGTGCCACGGTTGCAGCGGCTATGACGGCTCCCGACGTTCTCTTGCCGCTTGTTATGGCCGGAGAACTCGCCTATCTCGCAGGGCTTACGTCCATACCCAAGTTCCAAGGTGCCATCGACGCGAAGGTACATGCGGAGAATGGCGAACTTAGCAAGCTTGCGTCGGGCGAGACGTCTGCGAAACCTCAAGCTAGTCTCACGAGGACACTTCGGGCTCTGGATCCCGAGTCCCGGAAACGATTCCTGCAACTGAGACAACGATGCGGCAAGATGCATAAAATCGCCAAGGGCGTGCGAGGCCATCACAAAGAGCAGGGCGGAGGCATCAATGGCGATGCTCGGACACCAAGCCTAGAGCGACTTCTCTGGGTGTTCTTGAAGCTTCAGGTATCCGACAAGGCGCTGCGCTCCTTCCTCGCAGAAACTGACGAGGACGAAATTTCACAAGGCCTCCAAGATCTCGAGAAGCGCAAGACGATCGCCGAAGAGAAGGGCCAAGCCCGCATCGTGACATCGCTTACCGACAGCATTACGACGGCAGTCATGCGTCTTGAGAACTACCGCAAGGCAGAAGAAAACGCCCATTTTGTCGAAGTCGAGCTCGATAGAATCGAAGGCAAGATTCAGGGGCTTAGTGAGATGGGCGTGAGCAACCAAGACCCGGATTACATCAGCTCTCAAGTAGATGCCATTGCCGACGGCATGGCACATACCGAAGAGGCGATGCGCGAACTTGAGTACATCACGGGGCTCACAAGTGAGACCGATGCAACTCCTGAAATCTTTGGCGAGGACTTCGAATATGAGTAAGGGAGAAGACAAGGTTCTCGCTGCCGGCGGCAGCACGGAGCTGTCTCGGTCGGATCGTCTGCCTGGGTGGTTTCCCGATTGGGCAGGGGAGCTGGCCGAACTCTACTTCTCGGGCACGACCAACGTCTTTCTGCTGCACGGCAACACCTTTGATTTCGTGCGCACCACGGCGAAGGACTCGGGATTCGGTTCCATTTCTGATTTTCTCTCTCAGCAACTCTTTGGGCGCTGGGATCTCGTGCTGCACTACGATCTCGCGCGAGGGCTTCGCTGTGTCGCCGGGAGCAGCTCCGAACGTTTGAGGGAAATGGTGACACTCATGAATCGCCGCATTGGCGATATGAGCAAGATCCCGAAGGATCCCAGCAAAACCCTGATGGTGCTCGACCGTTTCTTGCAAAAGAACATTATGGCGAAGCCGGAAGATCGCCTGAGCGTCGGCATTGTCATCGATCACGCCAGCTTCGTGGTACCGCGTGGAGATCGCATTAGCCTTCAAGAAAAGACGCATCTGGTGACGCTTCTTAATTGGGCGACAAGCCCATATCTCAAGCGCCTCAACATGTGCGTGGTGCTCCTCGAGGATCAGCAGAGCAACATCTCCGAGCGCTTGATCGGCAATCCACATATCGCTTCGATTGAAGTGAGCTTGCCCGACGAATCGCAACGACTTACGTATTTGGAAGCAGTTGCGGGCAAGAAGATCGAGAGTGTTAGCGACTACACCATCGAAGAGATCGCCAAGCTCACTGCGGGCATCTCTCTCGCCGATCTGAATGTTCTGGTGCAGTCGGCTCTCGAAGCCGATGAACGACTAGATTCAGCGACCTTTCAGAAGCTCAAGAAACGCCTCATCGAGCGACAGGCTCGTGGCTTGCTCGAGTTCATCGAGCCGAGCTGGGGGCTCGACATGGTGGTCGGTCACGACGCTGCCAAAGAACGCCTGAGGCAAGACGCCGTTCTTCTCAAGAAGGGACGACTCGAGAGCGTTCCCATGGGCTATCTATTCTGTGGCCCCGTGGGGACAGGCAAGAGCTTTCTTGCTCAGTGTGCGACGGGAGCCATCGGAATTCCTTGCGTAAAACTGAAGAATTTTCGCTCCAAGTATGTGGGTGAAACTGAGGGGAATCTTGAGCGTGTTCTAGGTGTTTTGCGGAGCATGGGCCCCGTCGTTGTAATCGTGGACGAAGCCGACGCCATGCTCGGCGATAGGCAAGGCAGCGGCGGAGACTCGGGCGTCAATAGTCGAATCTTCGGCATGATCGCGCAACAGATGGGCGATACGCGCTACCGAGGGAAGATCCTGTGGATGCTGCTTACTGCTCGTCCCGACCTTCTGCCGATCGACATCAAGAGACAAGGACGAGCCGAGGTGCACGTGCCGCTCTTCTATCCAACCAAGGTGGAGGAGTTGCGAAAACTCTTCTTGGTGCTGGCAAAGAAGTCAGGTGCCACGCTCAAAGAGGAGAACGTTCCCGAAGACATTCAGCACAAAGGCAATCTAAGTGGCGCTGATATTGAGGGCATCATTGGCCGTGCGTGGCGAATCTCCCTAATTGCGGGAAGCGATGAAATCACCAAGGAAGCCCTCACGGAGGCACTTGAAGGGTTCTTGCCTTCGAGTCAGAGTCTTGAGCGCGAGCTTCAAGAGCTTGCGGCAATCATCGAGTGCACGGATCTAGATTTCTTGCCCGATGCCAAGCTTTCGAAGATGAAGAAACTGGGCGGGCGAGAACACGTACAAGAGCGACTGATTGCAGTGAAGCAGATCGTCGAGAACAGGTAGGAAACAATGGCACGAGCAAATTGGATAGATGACGACAACCACCCCGACCTCGACGAGCACGTAGGGCAGCTCGAGCACTTCGTTGCATCGATCGCCGATGGCGTCGTCGACAAGGACGAACTTGCCAAGCAAGAGGGAAACCTCGTCGCGGCCATGAAAGCAGCCGAGGCCACGTTGAATGATGAGCAGCACGCTCTGGTCACAAAGCTCTTGGTCGAACTCACCGCCTACAACGTGATGGGCGCTCTTCACGAAATGGCAGCGGAGGGTAGCAGGTTTTCGTGACTCAAGGAACCGGCGGCGGCTTCTCTTTTCCTTCCGACGTTCCAAACCCTCGGCGTAAACGAGCTGAAAAATGAGGACCAGGGCCAGCAGCAGGGACCCGAAAAGAGAGGCCCCCATGCCTGACAACAAGATGTACAAACAGACAGCACTAAGCGCGCTGGCAGCGCCAAGTCGCATAGGCTTGCTTTAGCCTCTGTCATAGTCAGAGTTACACCCAATGAAATCTAGTCTTTCGCGCACAAGCTACAGTTCTCAGAGTGTAAGTATGCAGAATCTTTTTTTGGGGGGGATTCGCCGACGGCAGCTTCTGCCTTGGTGCCCCTATTGAATCGACATTGACGGCCTATCAAGCCAGGCTTTGTAGGCTCGCATGAGAGCTTTGCGACGCTTCGGTTGCTCGTCGAAGAGATCCTTGCTCTCTGTGGGATCGAGCTTGAGATCAAAGAAGAGGAAACCGCCCCGTCTCACATCGTGAATGAGCTTGTCGTTGCCCAATATGAAAGCGCGCTTGTAGAAGCGCTCATCTCCTGAGAACGTCACAGAGACGGCTTCCGATACGACCCCCTCTGGCGGTGAGGCCTGGGTAGAGAGAAGCGAGCGACCGCCGAGTGGAAAACCTGCGAGCTGCGCCAACGTCGGAGCGAGTTGCGAGAGACTCACTGCATCCTCGATGAGTTCGGGTTTGCATCCAGGTACCCAGAGAATTAGTGGCACATGCGCTGTGTCGTCGAAGACGTTGGTTCCGTGTCCTTCTCGGCCAAAGCGCCCCTTCTCTTCTCCGTGATCGGCGGTGATGACGATAGCGGTTCGCTGCGCCAGGCCGCGTTTGGAAACCCCTTGGAGCACTCGACTCAGGTGATAGTCCACATAGGCGAGTTCACCTTCGTAGCTACCGTTGTACTTGGCAAGCGGCCCCTGCACTGCGGGATTGAGATAGGGGGCGTGGGCATCGGTGTAGTGGACCCAGGCAAGAAATTGACGGTCCCCGATGCCGTCGAGCCAACTCAAGAGCTCGGTGCTTAGGTCTGCAGAGCGGAAGTCGTCGAGAAAATCAGCTCGGTGTGATGCTTCGATTGAATGCCAGAGCTTTTCGCTCCGAGCAGGGAATCCCGAGTCGTAGCCTTCTGGAAAGATCAGGTGATGAAAAGCCTTGGTGGCGAGTCCGTGCTCGACGGCACCTCTTGCCAAGCTGTTGTCGCTCTTCGGAGCGTTGGTCTTGAGAGGCTTATTGCCGAGCAACTCGGAGCTGTAGCGTCCCGAGAACATCGCTCCCACAGTGTGCACAGTGAGATTTGCAGGGGCATAGGCACGGGTGTAGAGAAGGGCCTGCTGCGCGAAGCGACTTACGCCTTGGGTGACTTCGCTAAAGAGCGTCACGTAGTGCCACGCATCAACTGTGAGAAGGAGAACCGATAGGTTCTCGGAGTGGGGCGTGCAGCGCAAGCCGGGGCGTGCAGCGCTAACCTCCTTCGCCTGACGGTCGGCTCCAGAACAATCCTGATCGATTCCGTCCCCGGGAATGTCGTAAATCGCAGGACCTCGGTCCCCGTCGAAGGGCGCGCAGTCGTTCCCTCCCAGCCACAGGGGCGCACTCCCATCGCCGTCAATATCGCCAAGGTCGTGCAAGCGCGCACCGACCATTCGCGCACCGACGCTGTGATTGAAGAGAAGATAGCGCGCATGTAGATGCCCAAGACCACCGATTCCTGTCGGAACCAAGAGAACCCACAAGAGGGTAGGGGCTGCGATAACAACGCGCTTTGAGCGCGCCATGTCGGCAAATGTTGAACGAAAGACGAGCACCCAAAGCGCTGTTGCGCAAATGGCACCTATTCCCGAGAAGACGCCAAGGTTGAGTGGTTCGAGGCCTCGATACGAGAGCCAATGAGCGAGTAGTGCGAGGAGAGCGTAGGAGGCGCTGATGAGATGTCTCTGGGAACGTAGGCCCGCGGTGCGCTTGAGTAGGCGCCGAGACAGGGGTAGGGCGACGAACCAGGCGAGTGCGCAGGCGCCGAGCAACAGGAGCAAGAGCAGCGCGCTGGGTAACTCGCGCATCACCATCGGAAACTCGTTGCGAGTGTCGTGGCGAAAGAGAAGTAGCGCGCGCCCTAGAGGCCACACAGCCAAGAGAGTCATCAACATCGAGAGCATGACTTCCGATGAGGGCAACTCTTGCTTCTGCGCATGACTGCCCAAATAGCTGGCTATCATCGCGACCGGAATCATGCACAGCGTCAACAGTGCATGAGAGGACCAAGCAAAATTGGCGAGACCGTGCAGGCTTGAACCGGCAAAGGGCAACGGGATAATCAGAGCTATGAGCTCGATTAGCGTCGTGCACAGACCTGCGGCGCTAGCCACTACCACTGCACTCAGGAGCACATCGGCAATCTGGTGACGACGCCCCGCCCGCTCTTCTCTCGCGTGGGAGGTCTGCTCGATCACTGGGCTGAGGCTACCTGCTAGCGATCGGGGCCACGAAGGTGCCGACCAACTTCGTACTGTCGCCGTCGAAGATACCCTGCAACGCGAATTCGCCATAGACTGAGCCCGCAGAATAGGCCAGAATCTTGATCATTGAAGGAGGTGCCGTATGCACGCCACTTGCGAGACCCTTGGTGAACAGGGTTGTCGAAATCTTCGACTCCAGGTCTCCGGTTTCTGTGTACTCCATGCCGGCAGGGAAGTCTTCACTTCGGATTGTGAGGCCAAGGTAGGCATCTTCCGCGCTCTCGATTGGGCTCTTTGGGAGTCCCAGCTGCGCAATGGGCCACTCTTGCGTAGCAATATTGACTTGCAGTTTTCCAGGCTCGGCAAGGCGGGCCTTGGCGAAGATGAATTTCTCAGGAGCAATGGCCAGGGGCTCAGCCCCCGGTGCCTTGAACTTCATCGAAGTTACGAGAGTGGCGCTGGGACAAGCCGGGTCCGGTGCAGTTGCCTTGTCTGCCGCATTGCCCGCAATTGGCTTCAGCGGCGCTTCTGCACCACTTTCCGAGCCCGCTGAAGCCACCTCCTTCTCCTTGCTACAGGCTGAGATAGCGATGAGACTTGCGAAGGCGAGAATTTGGAGTGATGTACGCTTCATGATGTTTCAATCACAGTGTAGATGCGCTCGACCGAGTCCTCGTAGTCGAAATGTCCACATTCGCTCGCGTGCATCAACAATCACGCCGGGCGAGGTACCTGAGATGGAGCGAACTGGCTACGAACGTGCGCAAATTCGATGACACCGCAATTCGCTCGCTCGAATCCACCCAAAATCGCGAGTGAGGAATTCCGTTTCCAGAGCCGCGCCTAGGGCCTCTCTACGATTAGAAAGAGGCCGTGGGACTTTGGGTCGCCGGAGGTCAATTGATGCTCGATCGTGAAACCCGCGCGTTTCATCGACTCGACGAGTTCCGCGGTGCTGAATACCTTTAGTAGTGGGAATAAGCCGACTAGCCCCCCGATGGGGGCTATGAATCGGAAGTAGCCCATTCTGTCCCCAAGGCACACCGTGCTCGATGCAGAGAATCCGCCAGGTTCTAGAACGCGGAGTGCTTCCGCGATGGCGGCGTCGCGGTCCTCCAGGAGGTGAAGAGTGTTAAGGCCTAGAACCGCGTCAAACGATTCAGAGGCCGCTTCAATGCCCTCCAGAGTCGGTTTCCGAAACTCGACATTGGCGATGTCTTGTTCCCGCGCTTTGCGCTCGGCTAAACCTCACGGGAAAGCGCATTGAGTTTCGCGGGTGGGCGAGCGCCAAGGAGGCGTTGGGCCTAGTAGACGCCGTGGCTAGGCGTTTTTCCTAGTAGTGCTGCTTGATGTATGACGTTCAGCCTAATTCCCGGCGTGTGAGCTACAGCTCTATGCGTCGTGAGACTCATGGAGTCAAATAGACTGCAATGACGCGGCTAGGAAAATGCGGGCTGCATGCACTGGTATTGCCCGTCTATCTATTCGGCTGTGGAAATCCCGCGTCTGCGCCCGAGCCCGAGCCGGACATCTTCGTGATTCACAAGGAGACCTTCTCTGCAGCCGACGTCGAAGAGACTCAGGAATTTCGTGGCATACCGTTGGCATTGGGCAACCTCGTAGGGGATG
>JAAEPE010000307.1 GCA_024222395.1 Myxococcales bacterium | reverse complement strand
GATCCTTCGCCCAGAATGCTCGTTCTTTCTATGCCTGACCACGGGGATGCTGAGCCAGAGCCTGGGGACACCAAGCAACAAGCGTATCTTCGACCCGAACGCTGCCAACTCGGCCTGCGCCGTAGCCGCCCGGCACTACCCATCTAGGCGCACCATAGGCAATCGTGGCACAACATCGTGGTGCCGACCACAGTTTCCAACGCAGCTCCGAAGACGAGGCTAGGAGCTTCGACGCAAGCCGTATCGAGCTCATCACTCTGCTCTTGTTTGTGGGCATCGTCGGCAAGAGCGCGCAGTTTCCATTGCACACTTGGCCGCCCGATGCGATGGAAGGACCGACACCTGTTAGTGCCCTCCTGCACTCTGCACTCGGCCACCATGGTCGGAGGCTAGGTTCCACAGATGTGCTCGAACGCATGAGAAGGGGCTACACGGCCGAGGACTTTCGCAAACTCGTACGCGACCTACGCGCCGCGGTTCCCGATATTGCACTCTCTACGGATATCCTCAGTGGATTCTGCGGAGAGACCGAGCAAGATCATGAGATGACGCTAGCTCTCATGCGTGAGGTTCGATTCGACTCCGCCTTCATGTTCACTTGCTCGGAGCGAGAGCTCACGGTGGCCGCCAAGAAGATGCCCGACGACGTGCAGCCGGAGGTCAAGAAGCGTCGCCTGCGTGAGATCATCGCCCTACAAGAGTCGATTTCTCGAGAGGAGGCTAGGCAGGCGATAACCTTGCCAGCTTGAGGCATATCGTCTCTGTCCACGGTTGGTGGGCCTCGGACTTGAAATTGTCTCTGTACCGACGACTCCCACCATCGATTGCCGGTGAAACCATGAACCCTGCGACGATTACGTAATCAAAACCGACTAGGTGGTATCGTTCTCGACGGGATAGATGCACAGTCCGAGGCACAGAGGGGAAAAACAACCGGTTGAAACTGACCTTCAGAAGAAGCTACGGCTTTAGAACCCTCAAAGCCACCGAAATCGCCCTCTATCACACCATGGGGCAGCTACCGGAGAAGCCGATGACCCACAGATTCTCCCGAGGAGCCAAACAATGATGCACTACACAACCCCCGGCTCCGGTTCTAGAGCTGCTCTAGCGCCTTCGCCAAAGCGCCAATGCCCGGAAGTACAACATCCGGCCGACGGTCTCGTGGCGCAGCTTCGAGCTTTTCAGCGCTAGTCTCTCCCGACATCATCAGCACCGAGCGAAGATCCGAATTCATCGCCATCTCCATGTCCGTATCGAGCTGATCACCGACGATGGCCGTGCTGTGCGCCTCCGCTCCCAAGCGGTGCAGAGCGGCCTCCACCATCTCAGGGAAGGGCTTGCCGATAATCTTGGGCTCGCGTCGCGTAACAGCCTCGATGGCCGCAATAATGGCCGCGATGTCGGGCACGAGGCCGCGCTGGGTTATGCACGTGCGGTCCGGGTGCGTCGCAAAGTAGGGCTTGCCGGCAAAGAGCAGGTGACAGGCTCTCTCGAGCTTGTCGTAGTCCATCGTCGTATCGAAGCCGACTACGACGCAATCAGGATCCTCCTCATCCAATTCGACCCCTGCAACTCGGAAGTCCTTGGCGAGGGCCTCCGTACCCATCAGGAAGGCCGACCGATGCTCCGTGTGGGTCAGCACGTGATCGATGGTCGCATCGCCACTTGTCAGAATCTGCTCTCGGCTTGCAGTGATGCCAAGCTTTGCGAGTAGATCCCGATAATCGGTCCACGACTTTGAAGAGTTGTTGGTGAGAAAGAGATGTGGGATGTCGAGACGCTCAAGCTGCATCAAGAAATCCAACGCTCCGGGCAAGAGCTTGCTGTCGAGGTAAATCGTTCCATCTAGATCAACGAGAAAGGACTTGCAGCCTCGCAGGATGCTCAAGTCGGAATCGGTGATGGTGCTCATAGAGGGCTCAGATATCACGAATTGAGAGTGGGGACTACAAGCTGATTCCATAGCCGGAGAGCAGCTCACCCCGAAGGGCCTGGATTGCGATGGTAGCGCGAAGGTAGTCTACCTCGGCGCGCGCATAGCGTAGGCGTGCTTGCTTCTGCTCTTCTTGCCGCTGAAGTACGTCAAAGTTCGTAGCTTTGCCAGATTCGAAACGCCTGCGTTCTGCTTCGATATTCATCTCGCTCAACTCGATGGCGCGTTGTGAGAGAGCCATACGCTTTTTGGCGATATTGGCGGACTGCACCGCCCGAGAAACAGAAACGGCGATTTCCGCTCGCAGCTCGCGCTCGTTGACCCGGAGTTGCAGACGTCGCTCTCGAGCCTCGATGGTTCGGCCATTTGCTGCGTTGTTGCCGATGCTTCTTTCGTAGTTGATGCCGGCGCCGACGAAGTAGCCCTTGAGAGTTGCAACTCCGGCTAGGGATCCGCCGAGCTGGTCGTCGGTTCCGAGAGGGCCCGCCGAGAGGCTAACGTCAAGCTTATCCTTGTTAGTGTTGCGAGCTACTAAGATTGCGATCCTCGCACTCTTGCCACGTTTGGAAAGCGCGGCTAGCTCAGGGCTGGCTGCCAGGGCTGCGGTGAGCACCGTATTCACATCGAAAGTGGAGGGGGTGACGTTCAGCTGCTCCTCTGTGGTGAAGTCCAGGTGCCCTGGGCCAATCTCAAGACCTGCCAGGCGACGAAGTTCCAGCGAACGCTCAGTGACCCGCTGCTCTGCGAGGAGAATATCCTCCTCATTTGTTGCCATGATTTGATCGACTTCAAGGAGCGCCGTACGAGGTGCACTTCCGAGTTTTACGGAGGAGTCGGTCAGGCGCCTGCGCTCGATGGCGAGACCGAGTGACGATTTACGAATCGCCAGATCTTTGTGAGCCCAGACTACTTCCCAGTAGGCTTCGATGACCCTCTGGACTTCGTTGCGCGCACTCGCCTGCAACTCGAGGGCGACAGCGCCGAGATTGTGCTTGGCCTGGCGCTGTGTGGCATGAGTGACCGCATTGCCTCTACCGCGCAAGAGCGGTTGGCTAAACTGCGCACTTAGCTGCGTCTTGTACTCGGTTAGTTCTGTGTCGTTGAAGCTCAGCGTCGCTGCTTGCCGAGTCGTGTTGGCGTGCAGCGACAGTGTTCCGCCGGTGGACAAGAGCTTGCTCATCGTTACGTCAGCTGCGACTCGAGAGCTCTTATCGCTTCCCGTCACGTTGCCATCGACGCTCTCATCAGACTGGTAGGCGTAGGTGCCGTTAGCTTGCAGTAGTATGTCGTCGATCCCGGCAGTCTGAAGCACCTGGGCGTTGGCTATGCTCTGATTAATCTGTGCGGTGGCCAAAGTGGGACTGCTTTGCACCACAACCGCCAGCACCTCAGAGAGCTGAAGAGTCTCTGGAGTGGCATCTTCAGCTAGCCCGGAGGGTTCTCGGGCGAGAAGGGCCGTGAGCAGAATGGCGACAAAGGCACAAGTTCGGAGCATGGCCCGGCCAAGTTGGCCATCAATAGCCGAGCTGTCAATGGTGGCTGTGCGCCTTTACCTCTTCTAAATCAGCGTGATAGGTTGCTTCGCAGAATGTCCATCACGCTTCGGACCTACGTCTTCCTCGATCAGCTGCAGCCGCAGCTCGCCACTTTCATTGGCAAGACGGCTCGCGGATTCTTGCCTGTTCCTGGCCAAGCATCGCTGTGGATTGAGATTGCTCCAGGAATCGCCATCAATCGAGTCACCGACGCGGCGCTGAAGGCGACCACGGTCCAGCCGGCAGTACAGGTTGTCGAGCGCGCCTTTGGCCTCCTTGAGGTTCACGATGACGATCAGGGCGAAGTGCTCCAGGCTGGCAGCACTGTCCTTGCTCACCTAGAGCTAGAAGAGGCCGGCCGCATCAAGCCAAAGGCTGTCACCAACCAGATTATTCGATCGGTTGAGGCCTATCAGGCGCAAATAATCAATCGGAACTCCCAGGGCATGATGGTCCTGCCCGGAGATTCGCTGTTCATTCTCGAGACCAGTCCTGCAGGCTACGTTGTCCTAGCTTGCAACGAGGCCGAGAAGGCAGCCAACGTGTCTCTCGTGAATATCACTCCCTACGGAGCCTTTGGACGCCTCTACATGGCGGGGTCCGAATCCGAAATCGACGCAGCTGCAGAAGCTGCGACCGGCGCCTTGGCAAAAGTCACCGGCGTTGAAGCTAAGAAATAATCTGAATCACGACCAATAGAGAAGGTAATAGAATACATGGCAGACGCTCTCGGAATGATCGAAGTAAAAGGTTTTGTAGGCATGGTCGAAGCGGCCGATGCCATGGTGAAGGCAGCCAAGGTTGAGCTGGTTTCCTACGAGAAGACCGGCGGTGGTTTTGTGACCGCTGTGGTTCGCGGCGACGTAGCCGCAGTCAAGGCTGCAACCGAAGCTGGTCAGCGCGCTGCTGAGCGCGTTGGTGAAGTGGTTTCTGTGCACGTAATCCCACGCCCACACGCCAACATTGACGCAGCCTTGCCCCTCGGGCGCCAGGCTGACGGCAAGTAGGGGCCGATGGTCCTTGGCAAAGTGATCGGCACGGTCGTCGCCAGCCGCAAGGAGCCCACCCTCGATGGGCTCACGTTGCTGCTAGTGGCGGCTTGTGATGCCAATGGCAAAGTCACTGGAGCCCCCGTGGTCGCGGCCGATGCTGTCGGGGCGGGAGTGGGGGAGGTTGTCCTCTACGCTTCCGGTAGCTCGGCCCGGCAGACCGAAGTCACCAATAATCGTCCAGTCGACGCAACCATCATGGCAATCGTCGACGCAGTCGAGCTCGGTGGTGAGCAGCACTTCACAAAGTAACGCTGCTCTGAGCCTGCGGTGACTGAACCCACAATATCGTTCCCCAGGTAAACAGGATTTGCATGTCCCAGATTGACGACGCGCGTATCGCAGAGATCGTGGAGCGGGTGGTTCAGCGCTTGGGGCAAGTGCCCGCAGCGCCAAGCCCCTCGGTAACTCTCACCCCCCTCAAGGGCCAGTCCTCGGTACCTAGGGGCTCTCTTGGTATCTACGCCGATGCCGATGCCGCTGCGCAAGCAGCCATGCGCGGTTTTTACGCGAACGAGCGGACCGACAAGTCCCTGCGCGAGGACATGGTTCGAGCCATGCGTGATGTTGCAAGGCGACACCTCAAGGAGCTCTGTGTTCACGCGGTGGCGGAAACTGGGCTTGGTCGCGTCGACGATAAGCTCGCAAAGCTCGATCTGGTAATCCGAAAGACCCCTGGTCCGGAAATCCTCCAACCCATAGCCTTCACCGGCGACAATGGGCTAATGCTGACCGAGCGCGCTCCCTACGGAGTGATCTTGGCGGTGACGCCGTGCACCAATCCCACGGAGACTGTGCTGTGCAATGCCATCGGCATGGTTGCCGGTGGAAACTCTGTCGTTTTCAACGTGCACCCGGCGGCTCGCCAGGTGTGCAACTGGCTCGTTCACCTGCTCAACGAAGCCATCATCGGTGTTGGCGGACCAAGAGACTGTCTGGTCTCGGTAGAGGAGCCGACTATCGAGTCGGCCAATACACTCTTTGGGCACCCCAACGTCCGCCTCGTCGTTGTGACTGGTGGCCCAGGCGTTGTGGACGCTGCCATGAAGTCAGGCAAGAAGACCATCGGTGCGGGGCCGGGCAACCCACCAGCAGTTGTCGACGAGACGGCCAATCTCCCGAGCGCGGCCAAGTCAATTGTCAACGGAGCCTCCCTCGACAACAACATCGTCTGCATCGCGGAGAAGGAGATTGTTGCAGTCGATAGCATCGCGGACGATCTCAAACATCACCTTTGCAAGTCGGGAGCACTCTTGCTTACGGGCCAGCAGGTTCGTGACCTTGAAGGAGTCGTTCTAAAGGGCGATGGCGTCAACAAAGACTACGTCGGCAGAGATGCCTCGGTCATCGCTTCACAAATCGGCCTTCGCGGTCATGGCTCAGACCTTCGTATCTTGCTCTGTGAGGTGGATGAGCAACATCCATTTGTCCAGCATGAGCTTCTCATGCCGGTCATTCCAATGGTTCGTGTTCCGAACGTCACCGAGGCGATGGCCACGGCAGTACGCGTCGAGCACGGCTTCCACCACACGGCGCTGATGCACTCGACCAATATCGACAATCTCTCAGCATTTGCGAGAGTCTGTAACTGCTCCATCTTTGTCAAGAATGAGGCCTGCTATGCGGGGCTTGGGCTCGGCGGCGAGGGCTACACCTCGTTCACCATTGCCAGCCCGACGGGGGAAGGCCTCACTACCGCCATGCACTTCACCCGCGAGCGACGTTGTACTCTCAAAGAGTCGTTCCGCTTCGTCTAGACTGGGTATATTAGGGATTCTTCGTAATTGGCAGATGTAGATGGCAGCCCGGCTCTGGGCATACTCGAACTTGAGCATGTCGCGCGCGGTGTGCGTGTCGCCGATGCCATCTGCAAGCGAACCGAGGTCGAGATACTAGCGTGTCGTCCGATATCAGGCGGAAAACACCTGATCTATCTGCGCGGCGGGGTAGCAGAGATGGAAGAGGCTATGGATGTCGGGCGCGAGATTGCTGGTGATAGCCTCATCGACTCGCTCTTCCTACCCATGGCGGATCTTCAGCTTTGGCCAGCCATTCCCGATTCGGTGAAGGCAATCGGTTGGACCTCTGATGTCATCCTGAGCGCCGGCATCGTCGAGACCTCGACAATCTGTGCCCTACTGGGGGCGATGGATGCTGCCTGCAAAGTCGCGGAAGTTACAGTCCGCGACGTTCGCCTGGGAGTCGGCATCATGGGCAAGGCCTTCTTCACCATGACGGGCAATCTCGACGATGTTCAGGCGGCAGCCGAGGCGGCCCGCGATGAGGCGGACCAGAGAATGCTCGCTCTCGAGGTCATTCCTGCCCCTGCCAACGAAATCGTTGGCATGTTGATCCAGTAGCCATAGCTTGCTCTCGCCCGAGAGCAAGCTATGGCTACTCGCCTCGGAAGATCTCGACCTTGGTCATGACCACTGGCGTGGTAGGGGCGGAACCGCGTTTTTCCACTCTGGCAATCTTCTCAACCACGTCGATGTTCTGACATTGGCCGAAGATGTTGTAGCCGCCATCAAGTTTCGGCCGCGGAACTTCGGTGATGAAGAACTGGCTGCCATTGGTGTTTGGGCCGGCATTGGCCATCGAGAGAACGCCGGGCTTGTCGTGGCGTAGGTTGGGACTTATCTCTTGTGCGAATCGATAGCCAGGGCCGCCCTTGCCGTTGCCCCGCGGATCGCCACCCTGAATCATGAATTTGGGAATGACGCGGTGAAAGATGAGGCCATCGTAGAACGGGCGTGCTTCTGCGTTGCCGGTCTTTGGATCGACGAATGGGTGCAGGCCGCGGGCGAGGCCTACGAAGTTCGTCACCGTGAGGGGGGCCTGCTTCTCGTGGAGCTCGCAGGTGATTGAGCCGTGAGTGGTATCGAACCGAGCCATGAGCTTGCCCGAGCCCTTTAGACCCTCGGTGTATTTGGCAAGGTCTGTTGCCAGGGGTGGCTTGATGGTGAGAGGGGCATCGGGCGTAGACGCGCCGGGTGCCTTGCCACCTTCTGCGCCCTCTTTCTGGCAGGCCGAAGTTGCCACCGCGATGGATAAGGCAAAGATTGAACTGAGCAGGGCGTGGCGATTCATGGCGGTAGTTTGCGATCAGAGACCGAAAACGGCAAGCGCCGGCCTAGGGGGATGGACCGGCGCTTGGGGAAAGCTGGCGCCCCAACTTGGGCGCATGCTGTTTCTTTCGTATGGCGTGTCGTCTAGCGCGCAGCTCTCGAATAGCGATTCGGCACAGGTGCAGCCGGATGCATCACAGCTACAATTCTCGCCAACATAGTAGGCACTACAGTCTTCGCGAGCGATGCACATGGACTCGGCCCCAATGTCGTCGCATGCCGTTTCCGGGCACTCAGCGAGTGGAATGCATGCGCCCGTCCAACATCCGTCGGCAATTCCAGGTGTGCTGCCCGCGTCGCAGGTCGGCGGCAAACTCAAGCAGAAGACGTCGCCATTGCATTCGCCCGGGTCGATTGGCTCGCAAGTGCAATCCGCCTCGCAACCGAAGGGAGGACACGTCTTCGTGTAGCCCTCTGGGCAATCAACGTAGATGTTGATATACGGGCAGATGTCGGGGACGCAGAAGCCGTAGCAGACACCGGGGGCGTCCTTGCCCGATTCGCCGCCGCCTGGTGGGGAGAGACAAATCTCGCTGGCGTTGCACGAGTAGGCTTCGCCGCACTCATCATCGCCGTAGCAGCCCTCGCCTTGAGGGGCCTCGTTGTGACAAGAGAGAAAGTAGGCGGCACACTCGGGTATCGACAGTCCATTCGAGTCTTCTGAATCCGTAGTGCCATCGTCGCAAGAGAATTCGTGAACCGCTACGCAGGCATCACTCGTCGAACACGAGTACCCATCCAGGCCTTCACAATCAGCAACTCCGTAGTCGTCGTAGTCTGTTTCCCAGCACTCGCGGAACTGCCCTGGGCCGACTGACCCTTGATCGTAGATTCCGCGACAACGATCCGTGGCTAGGCAGGTCTGCTCATCGAGGCCTGTGCAAGAGCTCTCACAGTGGCCCCACGTGGGTGGTGGCAGTCGCGCCGCACCAGGGCTGCTCTCTGAACCGCTCGGTTCGTCTCCGGCGGGGGTTGGAGATGAAGACGTGCTTGGATTTATTTCACCATCTCCTGCCGGGGTCGCGCAGGGGCCACACTCGCTATCGCAGGGCCAAGGCCCTGGACCTCCTCCACCCCAACTCCAGTCCTCACAGATGCCTGTGTCGGGGTTGCGAAGAAGCTCTGACTCCTGCAAGTCGGGGGCATCGGCCCAGCCGCCGCCCCATTCGTCGCAGGGCGGATCGTCGTCACCACCGCTGAAGTAGAGGTTGCAAGCGGTTGCGGGGAGGAGGGCTGAGGCTAAGAAAGCGGTGAGCATTAGCGAGCGCATGCGCGGAACACCATACAAGTCTTGGGCCACCGCGCCATGGCGTACAAGTAGCTGAAAATACACACAGAGGCTCGTGGATGAACTCAGATTTCTGAGGCCTAGTATTGCAACTACTGCCAAAATCCGATGGAGAAGCCGCCGTTGCCAAAGTTCTCGGCTACATCGCTTGTGAGCGAGAAACGCACTCGATAGGGCTTCTCCCAGAAACTAAATTGCCAGACACGCAGATCTGCGCCAAGGGTGAGATGAATGCGCCCACCGATATCGTCTCCGGCCGGATCCTTGAATCGCCCCGGTTCAAAGTAGCTGCCACCCCGCACCCGAAATCTGCCTGGGAACCACTCATACTTCACGCCGCCACGTACGGAAAAGGCGTGTTTGCGCCCTGAGGGCTGCAGCTTGTGAAGTCCAAAGGCTTCGATGCCCGCGCCACGAGCTGTCTTGCCAGTGACAACCAAGTCAACAGCCCACGGCAGTGCTCTTTGATCGACCCATCTCGTTGCTGCACTGCGATTCCAAGCGAGCGGGGAGTGCCGCCTGGCAACACCGACGCTCGCCTCCCAAGGCACCTTGATCCTGCTTGGAAGAACTTGCAAAGCCCGCCGAGCGGGATCGCCGCGAGCATTTGCGAACCGGTTATGCGTCACGAGCATTCAAAGAGATTCGTTATCGGACACAAAAGGCATGGAGTTGCACGCGCCGAGTGCTCGGCAAAGCCGAGCATCTATCGAAAGGAGCGAACCCTCGTTTTGTCGTGACCTCGCTCTCATCCAAGGAACTTGAGAATCGCTACGTCTACGAAGATCTCTATTGTGCTCGCGGCGAGATTGAAAATCGCATCAAGGAATTACAGCTCGATCTCTTTGGAGACAGAGCGAGCTGTCACACGTTTCGCGGCAATGCTCTCAGGCTCTGGTTTGCGATAGCGGCTCAACTCTTGACGGTCACCATTCGCAACGTCGGCCTAGTAGGGACTGAGTTGGCCCGCGCCCAGGACGGCACGCCGCGCAATAAACTCTTCAAAGTCGGGGCGATCGTTTCGATCAG
>JAAEPE010000306.1 GCA_024222395.1 Myxococcales bacterium | reverse complement strand
GCCGTGCAAGTCGGCGTAACCAAGGTATCTCAAGCAATCGACGAAGCCGCCGTGAAGATGTCTCTCATCAAGCTCCAAGCTGTGATTCCCGTCGCAAGCAATGGCACTCTAGAAGACGGTATCTGGTACGGCTCGCTTGTCGGCGGCGATTTCCTCGGTGAAATCGAGGCTGACCGCCAATAGTCTACTCGCGAACTAGTTATCATCTTCGCCTCCGCTGCTATTGCCGTGGGGGCGTTGCTGCTTTCGCGCTACTCCCACTTGAACTGTGGAGAGACCATCAGCAGGCCGTCGAAAACACCCCACTTGGCACTCTCGATGCCCTGCCAAGAGTGTTTGTCTACATACGTGTCTACATACGACCTTGCTCCGTAGATCGCAAAAGCCTGGTCAACCAGCTCTCGGCGAACAAGACTCGGGGAAGGCGCGCATCGACCCCATCGGAGAATTTGACGAACGTGGGTGAATAGCCTGCCCTGCTCTTCCGCTAGCATCAGGCATGGCCACGCCGAGACGAATGGCTCTCTTGGGCATTTGGGCGATTTCGCTGATGTTTCCTGTGGTGTCCCACGCCGACACAGCCCATTTTGGCGATGGTTCGCTCATCATGCGAATGGACTCAAGCACTCCGATTGCTCTGGTGGCGACGAGCGTGCGTATCGAGCCTGTTGGGGGCAAGGTGAAGTCGCCCCAGACTCGGATTGGCTCGTTACTTCCGACCAAGATTAAGGTCGAAGCTCGCTTTGTCGTTCGCAGTGGCGCAAAAGGGCTTGTCGTCGAGAACTTTGCCGTACCGGCCTGGCCCGAGCTCGATGAGGGTGATGCTCTGCCTGGTATCAAGAACCTGCGAATCTGGGTTGCCGGCAAGGAGGTCAAAGCGAAGCTGAACATGTTCGAGTATGGGGGCGTGCCCCCATGGACAAATCGATGACTCAACGAATACTTCTGGGGCCGTCTACTTCTTCACCCGTGATGGAGCGTTCTGGAGCCAGCAGGCGTACATCAAGGCGAGCAATACAGGTGCGGGCGATAGTCTTGGCAGGGCCGTGAGCCTGAGCGCAGATGGAGACACTCTGGCAGCTGGAAGTCGCTATGAATCCAGCAGCTCCACGGGCATAGGCGGTGACCAGGGAGACAACTCGGTGGACAACGCTGGCGCGATCCACCTCTACTAGGGCTATCACAGGGCCTGTTCATTTCAAACACCTGAAATCGTTACGAAGAGGCAGTTGACCTCTGGCTGATAGTTGCCTAGCAGTGACGCCTGTGATCTGACATAACTATGGCAACGAAAACTCCGCGAAACGCCTTTTGGAATTACTTTGAAGACCTAGAAGATCCTCGAGATCAGGGGCGGAATTTCACCTATTCGTTTGAGAGTGTTGGCGCTCTCGCGCTCATGGAAACTTGCTGCGAGCAGAATAGTCTTACGAAAATCGTGTTATTCCTGATACTTCAGTGGAAGTGGTTTGCACCGTACTTCCCCGACCACGATGGTCCTCCGTCGGGCCAAGAGCACTATGCGCTTCCCCAAGTTGCCAGCGACACCACGCGCCAACGCCCGTCGAACCGCCGCAAGTGCGAAGACTGCCCCTGTGCGCAAGGCACGAGTGGCACCCTCCAAGCCTCGCACCCGATAGCGCACGACACCGCCGCTGACGACCGACAGCGCGAAGACGTCGAAATTAACGGTGTCTAGGGTGGAATTCAGCTCCCATGTGCGAGAAGCAAAGGTCTGCCCCGTTGGTATCCAGCGTCCCACGTGCTAGATCGCGGAGGCGCATGAGGGCTGTACCAGTGATCAACGATTCCCCGACTCGACGTTTCTACGGTGCCAAAGACATCGATCGCATCCCGCAGTTTCAGGCGATGTCGACGGAGGAGCGCGACACCATGAAGGCCGTAGCAGCAGTGCTGCCCTTCCGCGTCAATCAGTACGTACTCGATTCTCTCATCGATTGGTCAGCGGTACCCAAAGATCCAACTTACCAGCTCACCGTGCCACAGCCCGGCATGCTCGCCTCTGAGGACTTCGAGCGCGTGTTCGCCCTGGTTCGCGGCAGAGCGAGTGAGGCCGAGGTAAAGGCTGCTGCCAAAGAGATTCAGGCTCGCATGAACCCTCATCCAGCAGGCCAGCAGACCCTGAACGTGCCAAAGCTGCAAGGCGATGCCTTGCCTGGAATTCAGCATAAGTATCGAGAGACGGTTCTGTTCTTTCCGACCCCGGGACAAACCTGCTTCGCCTATTGCACCTACTGTTTTCGTTGGGCGCAGTTCATCGGCGAGAATGAGTTCAAGATCGCGGCTAGGGAAACGACCGAGCTTGTCGAGTACCTAAAGAAGCACCCTGAAGTCACCAATGTGCTGATCACCGGCGGAGATCCGATGATCATGAAGACCAAGCTTCTGCGCCGCTACATTGAGCCACTGCTCGGGCCGGGACTAGAACATCTAGAAGCCATTCGCATTGGCACAAAGTCCACCGTCTTTTGGCCTCATCGCTTTGTAAGCGATAACGACTCCGATGACATGATGCGTCTATTCGGAGAAGTGCGCGCTGCCGGCAAGCATCTCGCACTGATGTCTCACTACAGCCATCCTCGTGAAATGGAACCGGCACCTGCACTTGCGGCGGTGAAGCGCATCCAGGATGCAGGCGCAGTGATACGCAGCCAGTCTCCGCTTATTCGCCACGTGAATGACGATGCCAACGTTTGGGCACAGATGTGGCGGGAACAAATTCGCCACGGTGTGGTGCCCTATTACATGTTCATCGCCCGAGATACTGGGCCTAAGAACTATTTCGAGGTGCCGCTAGGTGAAGCGTCGACAATCTACAATGATGCAATTCGCCAGGTCTCGGGCCTGGCCCGAACCGTACGCGGCCCATCGATGTCTGCAACTCCCGGCAAAGTGCTGGTCGAAGATGTGCTTGAAGTCGGGGGTGAGAAGGTCTTTGCTCTCAAGCTAATCCAGGCACGAGCTCCCTCAGCGGTTGGTCACCTCTTCTTTGCCAAGTACGACAAAGAGGCAAGTTGGCTCGATGAGCTTGAGCCGGCGCTAATGCCTTGGCCCGATAACATCAAGAGCTAGCCATACGACCCTCGGGAGCATTTCTACCCCTCAAGTACCCTATTGGCTCGAACTGACATCGGATAAGATCAAAGGGCATCGCGCACCAGACGGGGGGCTTATAGATTTGTATCGCACCAGACGTGGATTCCTTTCCGGTGCAGCGTCATTGCTGCTTTGTATTGCCTGCCACGGCGGCGACACCGAAGACGCTGAGCAGGCCCCAAGGGCTGAGCCTGCGGGCGCCTTGGACATCGCCCCAGAGGCTTCACCTACTGGCCCTACGGCGAGCCCCGCCCCGCCCTTCAGAACAGACCGCATTCTCGTCGAGTACCGCCCCGGAGCAGACGAGAGTCGGAGCCAGGCTCGCTATGCACGTAGGGGCAATGTAGCCGCCCGGCACTACCCATCTAGGCGCACCATAGCCAATCGTGGCACAACATCGTGGTTCCGCCCACAGCTTCCAACGCAGCTCCGAATACTACAGAGGGTGATCGTAGAACAAGATCTTAATCATGCTGCGATTTCGATTGCGAAAGAGATACAGCTCCCCATCTCTCGGGTCGCGCTTTATCGCTTCTCGCACCAAGGTGCTCAGGCCATCCATCTGCTTGCGTCTGACGGGGCGGGGCAAAGTGATCGCTCCGGGGCGGGGCAAAGTGACCCCTCTTGCAGCTGGACACCCGCACAGGTGTCTGGTCCAGATCTCCCTGTAGGTCTTGATGTCAAACCAGATAGTGGAAATGCACCGACTACAAGAAATGGTGCGCTTGCACCGAATGGGCAGAGGGAACCGCGAGGTCGCGAAGCTTCTTTCGATGAGCCCCAACCCCGAGCGAAGATATCGAGTAGCTCTGCAGACGGAACAGCTTCTTGCTGGTTGCCCGAGCATGCTGCCGGAGCCCGAGATTCCTCGGGAGGCCGTTTTGCGACAGCTGCCTCTTCCGCCAGAGGCAGCGCCAACGACAAGCATCGACGAGTGGACTCAGACAATCACGGACTTGATGGCAGACGGGCTTGGGCCACGCGCTATCTACGATCGGATCCGACTCGAGGACAAGAGCTT
>JAAEPE010000305.1 GCA_024222395.1 Myxococcales bacterium | reverse complement strand
TCCACATCTAATCTGACTTCGTAGTCCCCCTCGTGCATGCACTCGGGTTCACCGCAGAAGTGAGGGACGTCGCTGACCCATACAACTCGATATAGCGGGATGTGTTTATCGTCGATCTTGATGAGTGGTGAAGTCATGGGTTCAAATCTCGATAATAGCGGTTGAGAAAAGAGCGGTATCAAAATTTTTGGTTGAAACAAATTAGGTGCGATTAGGCGGGCGATTCGAATCACTGAGTTTTGTGTTGCTCTGCGATGCGATTATTTCTTCGGTCTTCTCAGGCTAGCCTGGTTTCGACCTTGCCAAGTCTGAGGTGAGAAGCTCAGTCGTCCTCTCCCATTTCTTGGCTTCGTTCTGCCGAGGCTGCCACTGCTTCAATCAACGCGCCTCGGATTCCATTTTGTTCGAGAACAGAGATCGCCTCAATCGTGGTGCCTCCCGGGCTGGCTACTGCATCCTTTAGTTCTGCCGGGTGCCGTTTGGTTTCTGCGATCATGGTAGCCGTGCCCAGCACCGTCTGGGTGGCGAGCTTGAGTGCTAGTGGACGTGGCAAGCCAGCGAGCACTCCACCATCGGCAAGTGCCTCTATGATGATACAGACATAGGCAGGGCCAGAGCCACTGAGTCCAGTCACTGCATCCATTTGCGTCTCGGCGACCTCAACTGCCAG
>JAAEPE010000304.1 GCA_024222395.1 Myxococcales bacterium | reverse complement strand
CGCTTCTCGCATCGTCTTTCTCGTGCTTGCATGAAGCGCTTTTGGCAAGTGCCCAATCACATTTCGCGTCTTGTGAATCTGGCAGCGCTGAATGAGCCCCCGCTTGCCAAAGATTAGGCGTATCGCCTTGGCGAGCGCTTTGAGGCTAGGTAGAATAAACCTGTGTTTCTGATTTGCGCCTTGGTACCCAAGCCTTCCAGTGTTTCCATATCCTGTTTGAATCTGGTCTCCATATCGATCAATTTGCTCAAATTGAAGCTATTTTCGGAGGCTAGTTTGGCCGTTTTCTCCAATACGCACTCGATCTGGAGGAGGGATTCGAACTTCCTCAGGAATTGGATTTTCAGCCACTGAGGATGCTGGAGGAGGTTGGATTCTAAGTGGGTCCTTCGTGCGCGGACGCTATGGATCCGGAGTCGTTTCCTTGCCGGCAAGTTTGTAAATCTCATCCATGGCCGCATCCTCGAGCTCTTCTTTTGAGTCGGGGCTGGCCACAATCTCGGCTTCGAGCCGCTGCATAATTGTGTTGATTTGGGTCATCTTGGCTACCACTTTCTCGGCATCAAGGTCATCGCTCGGACGCTTCTCCATCATGAGGACCTGGGCCTTGGTGACCCACTTCATGCTTTGCGTCAGGTCCTCCGCTCTGTCGACGGACTCGACAAACTTGCCCGCCGCCCGCACAGTCTTGGCGCCCTCGGCGAGCTCCTTGTTGCCTGTCTGGACTGCCAAGGCCTCTAGTTTGGCAGCAGTGTCATCAGCGAGTTCCATTGGGCTTGTTTCTCTCTTGGCTTCGCTCTTTGTTTCGTCGTTGCTGGACGGCTTTGAACCGCAAGCAGCCAAGAGAGACGCGGCCATTGCTGCGATGATCGATGCACGGATGTTCATATCCGCTGCATAGCACACGAAGCCCACCTTTTTGGGCGGAGCCAACCTGGTGCGAACTGACCTTGGTATTACCAAGGCGGCTAAGAATTCCTCGAATTCAGGAGGGCGTTCTAGGCAAGATTGCGATGGAGATAGTCGAGTAGATCTGAGGCTAGACGAGCATGTACGTGGCCCGTTGCCTCCAGCCACTCGTCCGGGAGCTCCGCAAGTAGGATGTTAACAGCGGAGCTCGTCAGCATCGGCAAGGGGCGCGGTTCGATTTGATTCTGCGCGTCAAACAGAAAGTGCGTCGTTGGCAAGGTAGGTTGTAGCCGATTTGCTAGGTTGTGAAGGAATCGGCAACTTCCGTGGTCAATCCACCAGAGATTGTCGCTATCGTCTCTCAAGAGGTTTCGACTCATCGCCGTTCGGTCCCAGTTCGCCAACACGACGTCAAAGGCGAACATCGACTCGAGCGTGGAGTCGGGCAACTCGGAGTTCGGCGTGACATCCTCTGCATTGGGGATAACTCGGATTCCGAGGTTCCAGCCCAAGCTGGCGGCAAGCACTAGCCTCTGGATTCCAATATGAACGTGATGCAAGGCAGTGCCTGGCCGATCTGCGAGAGCGATTTCGCAAGTTCGGATTGGAACTGCACCCGGACAAAACTAGCCTCATGGAGGCTTCTGCCTGGGAACTCGCGTATGCTCCTTGGATGGGGACGGTACGTAGTTTACTCTGGGCGGTGCTCTTGAGCGCCTGCACGGTTGACGGTTCGACTCTCAGTCAGGAGACAGGGGGTGACGCAAGCACTGTGGACGCGAGGCTAGATGGGGACGATCTCTGTGCGGGCGATGACGCCTCGGGCGATAGCGACAATGATGGTATCTGCGACAACGCCGACCTCTGCACTGGCGACGACGCCACCGGAGACGCCGATAGCGATGGTGTCTGCGACGACATCGATGCCTGCCAGGGAGACAACGCCACTGGAGACAGTGACCTCGACGGAATCTGCGATATCTTGGATGCATGTGAAGGCGATGACGCGACGGGCGATGACGACGGAGATCTGGTCTGCAATGATCTCGACCAATGCTGGGGAGATGACGCGAGCGGAGACGGGGATTCCTCCGGCACATGCGAGGACGTGATCAGTCGGCTTGCAAGCTGGGGCAGCACGAATGTGGTCTTGGCACAAAACGACAACGAGGGACTCACACTGTACGCACTTGACCTCAACGGTGACGGTCGTGCGGCGGTGCTTACCAGCCAACACAACACCCGCAAAGTCGTTCGATACACAACGGCTTCCACCGTCTCCTCGCTTTCCGAGGTGGAGGTCATGT
>JAAEPE010000303.1 GCA_024222395.1 Myxococcales bacterium | reverse complement strand
GGGTACGCCGACCATCAATACTAAGGCAGCAGCAGAAGCGGCGGAGAGGGCTCATATCAACCGTGTGCAAAACCCGCCTCGGCCTAAACCAGAACCAAAGGAGGTACCAACACTCAGAGAATACAGCGAACGGTGGTTGCTGCACTACGAGAAGGGCAAGCCCAGCGACCGTGACGCGAAGAACCAAATGCTTAAAGCGTACATCTTTGAGCCACTCGGCGAGCTTCGGATCGACCAGATAACTCAAGAGCAAGTTGACCAACTAGTCCTGGCCCTGTTGCCAGGACGGAGCCGCAAAACGGTCAACAACATCCTGGCGGTCGTGTCATCGCTCATCAAGTACGCGGTGCGAAATCGGGTCATCACAGACCCGGCCCTGCTCTGCCACCTTGAGGTCGAGGACTCGGAACTTGTTGCCGTGGAGATGCGGGACGTGAACGCAATGCTCGACAACTCGGACGCTCGATACCGAGCTGCCATCTTGATGGCGGCGGAGGCGGGGCTACGAGTCGGAGAGGTTCGCGGCTTGCGCTGGGAGGACATCAACGACGTTCGTCG
>JAAEPE010000302.1 GCA_024222395.1 Myxococcales bacterium | reverse complement strand
GCGGCCAAGGAGCGGCGAACTCCCTCGGCGAAGAGTGCCGAGAGCAACAGGATTCCGAGCGCCAAGGAGAGGAGCACAAGCCCCGGAATTACGACGGCCGTGACTCTCTCATCCAGCTCTGGTCCCCAGCCCACTAGAAAAATGATCGCCGCCGCACCCACAAAGAAGGCGACACCAGTTAGGGACTTCGCAAAAGCAATCACGCCGGCAGCTCCCCAGGGAACATTGTGGCGATGAAGCATGAAGATCGTCGCGGGCGCTCCGAAGGTGGATCCCGGCGTCAGCCATGAGAAGAAGAAGTTGGCAATCGACGCTTCCAGCGCGGCCCGATAGCCGATGGAGACCTCGAGCGATCGCCCGATCGCTCGATATCGGAGCAGATCTGCTGCATAGAGCATCATCGCCAAGGCGATGAGAACAAGAATGTCGACGAACCCCAGATCGAGCACCTGCCGAAGACTGGCAGCATCGAGGCCAGCACGTGAGAGCGCCCAATAGACGGCCAACCCGGTGAGCACCACAAAGAGAGCGGAGAAAACCTGCACCTTTCTCGCGGGCCCCACGGGCGAACACTACCATCGATGCCCCGCATGTGAGGGCGCTGCTCCCAGCTCGAGTTGTCAGATGAGTATCTGCAGAATACGGGTGTTCGGCTGCGACCGTGAAGCCCGAAGCCGAACGCCCCTCGAAAGACCACGTTTCTCACGGCAGTTGCCATGGCTATCGCAAAGTCGTCACAGCCTAGAAATCGCCAGGGTACCCTGTTGCTCACAGCGGCCTGGTGGGCCGGATGGGGCGGGAGAATTGACTCAAAACCGCCAGACGGTGGCGATTTAGGGCAGATTGGGTGGATTGCCGG
>JAAEPE010000301.1 GCA_024222395.1 Myxococcales bacterium | reverse complement strand
GGCTTCTCTTGTTCGTTGGAGCCGCTGTAGCTGCAGCCCTCACTATGGAATACATGGGACGCGGTTTGCTAATTGGCGCGGCGCTTCTCGGGGGCGTCAAGGCGGGGCTGCCCTGGTTTGTTTGGGCAGGCATGTTGTGGTGGATGCGGCGAATGGGCGGCGGCACCTACCACCCGCCGGTCGGCGATACTCCGCTTACCCCAAGCAGAAAGGCGTTGGTGGTGGTATTGTTACTAGTCTTGGTTGTCATCTTCACGCCCATCCCTCTTCGTGAAGCAATCCCTTAGTGGTCCTCACTTGCGTATAGAATGCCCATCTTGTCTCGAGCTTTCCGAGGCCCAACTCATACGAGCGGCGGAGCAATTCGCAGTCTTCACCTGTGGTGGATGTGAGGCGGACCTCAAGGTGCTCGTGAAGGCAGAGAATCCCTTGGAGTGTGAAGAGGAGTCTAACGCAAGCGTCGAGGGCGATTGCCCCAAGTGCAACGGCGCGGTTTCCGAAGGCAGCATGAACTGCCCGGGCTGTGGCCTTGGCAGAGATAGATTCTCAGACTTTGATCAAGCAGGGCCGACGGCTACCCCAGCGTTGGCTTCTGCATGGAAGCGAGTCGAGGCCGCCTGGAACAAGAATTCGGCCCATGAGGATTTTGCAGCCGAAGTAGCCCTCGCCAGCGACTACCGGCTAGGAGCCCTTTGGTATCGCCAGGCCGCCACAGTGGAGGGGCGGGCCGAGAAGGCGATCGAGATGCTTGATCGCATGCAGACAATGGCCACCGCCGCACTGATCTCCGTCAAGCCGGTGGTCAAGGAAGAAGAGCAACCCTACAAGAACGTTGTCATCCTCCTCATGGTCTTGCTCTTCCTGGGGGCTGGGGTTGGGATTATTCTCAAGGGCGGAGGCGATTCGGATTCGTCGCAAGACGAGACGCCATCGAAGCGGAACTTCGAGCAGCCGGGGCGTAGATAATGGCAATTGTCGACACCGACGAGCGTCAGCTCACGCTGAAGATTGTCTACTGTGGCCCACCTCTCGCTGGCAAGACCACCAATCTCACAAAGCTCTACGAGATTGTGCACGAGGGCAATCGCGGCCGCCTAATGACGCTAGATGGTGCTGGCGACCGCACGCTCTTCTTCGATTTGCTGCCCCTGTTCTTTCAGATCTCAGGTGTGAGCGTACGCATCAAGGTTTATACTGTTCCAGGGCAAGCGGCTCATCAGATGACCAGGCGTGCGGTACTCCGAGGTGCGGACGGCGTGGTTTTTGTAGCGGATTCAGGGCCGGGGCAGGCTCCTCACAATCGACAATCGTATCGAGAGCTCAAAGACAATCTCGACCTGCTCGGGGCCAGGTCGGGGGCGGTCGCACTCATTACCCAGTACAACAAGCGCGATGTGGACTCTCCAATCGAGATGAAGCCGTTCGCGGATGAGCCGGTGGAGGCCGCCGAGGCCGAGTCGGGGACAGGGGTCCTCAGGACCTTCTTGCGCCTGGTGCAAGCGAGTTGGGCCAGTTTGGAGTCAGAGTCTCATCTCGAGCAGCACTTTAGGGTGAGTGAAGCCCAGTTCGCTGAAGCACTCGCAAGGCACTTGGGCCCAGCTTCGTAGCCTCAGGGCGTGCTAGCATGGTGGGGTGAAGCGATTTGCGGCGGTGGACGATCCCATTGCTTTGTCACAGCTTGTTGATGCTCCCCAGTTGGCCGAACTCTTGGCCAGTGTTACGCGTTTGCATCCCGTGGCTATTGGAGTTCTCGATAGGAAGGGCGTGGTGTTCAGCCAAATCGGCAAGATGGAAGGCACTCCCGAGCATCGCAAGGCGCTGGAGTACAGCGGGGACATCGTTGGTTATCTAGCGCTTTCCACCACTGGCTCCGCCGAGGTCGATCTTGCTCTGGTTGCAGAGCACGTTGCGGTGGTTCTAGAGCTCTTGGTTCATTCCGCCTACGCCAGGCACCTAACAACGACGATCCACGAGGCGGCGATGGAGGAGTCATTCTCCGAGATCGGCGACCGCAATCAGAGACTCGCCTCGGCCGTTGAGCGCCTCGAGGAGCTCGAGCGACTCAAGTCGAACTTCCTGGCTACGATTTCTCATGAGTTGAGAACCCCACTCACCAGCATCATCGGCTACAGCGAGATGATGGTCGAAGGGCTCGCAGGTGACCTCTCTGGTGAGCAGTCGGAGTTCATACGAACAATTCTCACCAAGGCCGAACATCTCCTTCAGCTCATCACCGGCATCCTCGACGTATCGCTCATAGAGGCACGATCGCTCAGGCTCTCCATCAAGCCACTAAGTCTTGGCGAACTCCTGGCCTCGGTGGCCTCGACGATGCAGCGAGATCTCGACCGTCGTGAAATCGTCTTGGACTTGCCGAAGGAAGCTGTGCCGCATGCACTGGGTGACGAGGGCAAGCTCAGGCAGGTGATTTTGCAGCTCTTGGCTAATGCCATCAAGTTCTCGCCCCAAGGAGGGGATATCCGAGTATCGGTTACCGTCGGCGCACTCTCCCCGCAGGACAACTCATCACCCAATTCTCCGTTTTGGCGCGAGCGCCTCAGCGAGAGATTTGGCGTTCGTGTGACGGTGGAGGATCAGGGAATCGGCGTGGCGTCCGAGCAGCGAGCTTCGATATTCGACCCCTTTTATCAAGCGGACTCGAGCTCGACCCGCGCTTTTGGAGGTACCGGTTTGGGGCTGAGTCTTGCCAAGAGTTACGTCGTGGCCCACGGCGGATTTCTTTGGCTGGAGCCTCTCAAGGGGGATCACGCGAGTCCGGGGAGTGCATTCACGTTCAGTCTGCCCGCAGTTCCGGAAGAACTCGATGAGTACGTTAGGCGTCAGAGCGATGAACTACCGGAAGGCACCTAGGGGCCGAGCGCTAGCTGGCCCAGTATTCCGCTCTGACCACCGTGTCTGATCTCATGCCATATCTCGCAGTTCTCGGCGCGCTCGTCGTTTGCTCTGCATTCTTCTCGGGCACCGAAGTGGCGATGTTCTCACTGCGCCGAAGTGACCGAGAGCTGTTGGGGCAGTCCGAGCGCAAAGCCGACAAACTGATTCTTCGGATTCTCAGTCGCCCAAGAGCACTACTCGCGACGCTGCTCATTGGCAACGAGAGTGTGAATGTCGCGATATCTGCTGTGATGGCGGGCTTCATCGATAGTTTCTTCCATACAGGGAGCGAGTTGCAGAACGCCGTTGTCGCTACCTCCTTAGCTCTGCCGCTGCTACTCTTCTTTGGAGAGATCGGGCCAAAGAGCATTGCGTACGGCAAGGGGCTCGGCTGGTCGCGCAAGAGCGTGCGATTTCTCTGGTTCTTTGGCTTCGTAATTACTCCTATTCGCTTTCTGGTACGCGGAATCTCGGATGTTGTGCTCGGTCCGCTCGCTGGTAAGAAGGGCGAGGCAGATATCAGTGAGGAGGAATTCAAAGTCCTGGTCGATGCTGGGTCTGCCGAGGGAGCCGTCAACGATCGCGAGCGACGTCTAATCCACAACGTCTTTGCCTTTGGCGATAAGACGGTCGCCGAGGCCATGCGACGACGGGGCAAGGTCTTCGCGCTCGCCTACGAGTTGCCGATAGCCAGGCTCGTCAAGGAGATCGCGGCTCGTGGCTACTCACGAGTACCTATCTACGATCGCTCGATCGATAACATTCGTGGCGTTCTCTACGCCAAAGACTTGGTCATCGCTAGCTGCAGGCAGTCGCCGCCAAACCGCCTTTCCGATCTCTTGCATGAGCCTTTCTGGATTCCTCAGACGACGACACTCTCGCATCTCTTCTCGATATTTAAGCAGGGCAAGACACACATGGCTCTGGTAGTCGACGAATACGGTACTCTGGTGGGTATCGTTACGATGGAGGATCTCTTAGAAGAACTCTTTGGAGATATCAAGGACGAGCGAGAATTGCAGAAGTCTATGGCGTCGAAGCTGCGGACGCCAACCGAGCCCATCATGCCGGCAGGCGGGGGCGCATGATTTCTCTTTCACTAGTGTTGCTGGTCGCGGTTGTCTGTATCAGCATCGAGGCGTTCTTCTCCGGATCGGAGATCGCCATGGTTTCCGCTTCTCGGCCTCTCTTGCGAACAAAGGTCAAGGCTGGTCATCGCGGGGCCGTGCTTGTAGAGAAGTACCTAGACTCGCCACAGACACTCCTGGCAACTACATTGCTGGGCACCAATCTGGCCGTAGTCACGTTCTCGGTCATTGTGACGGTATATTTGGCACAGGGCGGCTACGGTGGTGGAGAGCTGTTGGCGGTTCTCATGGTGACTCCGTTTACGCTCATCATGGGAGAGGTCATTCCGAAAACGCTCTTCCAACAGCGGGCCGACGACCTGGTGACGCGTTTGATATTCCCTCTACACGCTGCCTCGCTGGTATTGCGCCCGCTCATCTTGGTCGTTGGCGGCTTCGCCCAAGTCACTTCCAAGCTCTTTGGTGCAGACGTCCAGAGAGCCTTTGTCACGAGAGAAGAACTCTCTCTCTTGCTCGAGGCCGCGGAGAGTAGTAGTGCTTCCGAGGCGGAGATCACCGAATCCGAGCGTGAGATGATTTCCAATCTCCTAGACATGTCTGGCGATACGGTTTCTGCCGTCATGCTGCCGCTCTCTGAGATTACGGCCATTCCGCAGGAGACCTCGGTGGCTGAGGCCGTTCGCGAAGTTGCAGACAAGCAGCATTCGAGGATGCCGGTCTACGAGGGGCGCGTCGACAACATTGTTGGCGTCCTGCATGTCTTTGATCTTCTGCAAGTTGGTGCGCACAAGCGAGAAGGGGAGATACGAAAGCTGGCGAGGCCCGCACACTACGTGCCTGAGTCATTCTTGGCCGTGAACCTCCTTGGAGAACTGCAGGGGTCGGGAAAGACTATGGCAATTGTCGTCGACGAATACGGTGGCGCAGTTGGCGTCGTGACCATTGAGGATCTCCTCGAGGAAATCGTTGGCGAGATTGAGGACGAGCACGATGATGCGACCTCCATGATCGTCGCGGACCAGCCGGGAGTTTGGACCGTGGAAGCGAAGGTCTCGGTTGATCGGGTGAATGACGAGCTGGGTACAAGCCTCCCAGAGGACGATTCCTACGAGTCGATAGCGGGACTGATTCTGCACCAACTAAGGCGTTTGCCCCGCGAGGGTGAGACGGTCCTGGTTGGCGAAGTTACGTTACGCATCGTCAAGGCAAGCAATCGAGCAGTAGAGCAGGTCCAGCTTCTCCGTCGAAGAAAGCGGTAGGGCAGAGCCCCAATTCGCTGCTTCGGTGTATAAGCCCTGGATGAACGAGACACTCATAGCCCTGCTTCGGCGACTGCAAACTGGCGAGGTCGACGCGGAGACTGTCGCGGAAACTCTCCGCTCCGAGCACACGGGGATTGTCGGTGACATTGCCAGACTCGATCACCAGCGCGAATCGAGAGTTGGGGCACCCGAAGTCATCTACGGTGAGAGCAAGAGCGCCGAGCAAATTGCCACACTCATGCGAGCGCTAGCAAAGGGCGGGGCAGGGGCCCTCACCACCCGAGTTGATGAGGAGAAGGCTAGGGCGGTGCTGGCATCTCTCGGACAAGGGCAGTACCACCAGAACGCCCGGGCCTTGGAAATCGTCGCATCTATGCCGCGGGCCGCCGGTCGGGGTGCGGTAGGAGTGGTATGTGCCGGAACGAGCGACATCCCCGTCGCCGACGAGGCTGTCGTCTGTCTGCGGTTTCTTGGGCACGAGGTTCTAGAAGTGCGAGACGTGGGCGTGGCGGGTTTGCATCGCCTACTCCGGGTCTTGCCCGAACTTGAGAAATGTTCTGTGCTGATTGTTGTTGCGGGCATGGAGGGGGCGCTGCCAACGGTCATGGCCGGGCTCCTGCCTCAGCCAATCGTCGCCGTACCAACTAGCGTAGGCTATGGCGTTTCAATGGGGGGCTTTGCCGCACTCGCCAGCATGCTCAGCAGCTGCGCCCCCGGCTTGTCCGTTGTCAACATCGACAATGGTATCGGCGCCGCGATGGTCGCCGCTCGGATAAATAGGAGCGAAGCATGAGCCTCCATGGAAAGCACCTGCACTTCGACTGCGCAAGCGGCATTGCTGGCGACATGTGCATGGGCGCCCTGATTGATGTAGGGGTGCCGGCAGACGTCGTGCGCGAAGCGATTTCGAACGTCGGGCTCGGTGAGGACCGTCTTCGGGTCGAGGCTGTCGTGAAGTCGGGCATTGGCGCTACGAACGTCTGGGTGCGATGCGAAGATGGACAGACCGAGACGCATGGTCACGCTGTCGACCACGCTACCGATTTGAACGACGGCAATCACGCGCACCATCATTATTCTGAGATTCGAAGTCGTATAGAAGGCTCGTCCCTCGCACCTGGCGTGGTGAAGCTGAGCCTTGCAATATTCGACAAGGTGGCCGAGGCCGAAGCAAGAATGCACGGCATGACGTTGCAAAATGTGGCCTTTCACGAGGTAGGTGCCATCGACTCGATCGTCGATGTGATTGGCTGCGCCGCTGCTTTGCACTGGCTCTCGCCATCCTCAGTGAGCTCCAGCCCCGTTGCGATGGGAAAGGGTGTCGTCAAGTGCGCTCACGGAATCCTGCCGGTTCCATCGCCAGCCGCAGTCGAGATTCTTCGCAAGGCTAAGGCTCCTGTCTCGGACGGTGGTCTCGCAATCGAGTTGTGCACCCCGACTGGCGCAGCGATCTTGGCTTCCGTCGTGACCCAGTGGGGCTCCATGCCGGAGATGGTTCCCGAGTCGATTGGCTACGGCTCAGGAGATCTCGAATTGCCCGATCGCCCCAACGTGGTCCGTGTGATTCTGGGAGAGCCAAGTTCTGGCACGTCCGCAAAATCGGATGTCGTCATCGAGATCTCAGCCAATATCGATGACATGAGCCCTGAACTCTGCGACTTCGCCATGGAGCAGCTTGTCGAGGCTGGTGCTCTCGACGTCTGGTGGACGCCCATCACAATGAAGAAAGGCCGCCCCGCTCTGGGCCTTGGCGTTCTATGCACGGAGAGTGCGCAGTCCGAGGTTACGGCAGCGATATTTCGGGAAACCACGTCCATCGGTGTCCGCTACCGGCGGATGGAGCGGACCGTGCTGCTTCGCAGCATCACTAAGGTTGAGACGAAATACGGAACAGTCGCAGTCAAAGTTGCGCGAGAGGGCAAGACCATCGTCAACGCGGCTCCGGAGTACGAGGACTGCAGAGCTCTAGCGGTCGCCAAAGGGGTATCGCTCAAGCTCGTATTCGCTGCCGCCGTCGCCGCCGCGACAGAGCAAGCCTGATACAGGCCGTGCTAGAGTTTGCACCGCAGTATGCCCTCGGAACTCGCCATAACTGTCTTGGCTTCAGAGGCCGAGCTTTTCCGATCGCTGGTGACCCAACTCGAGGTCTCAGGATTGCGTGGTGCCACCAGCTCAACTCGCTTTGATCCGCTCCAGCCGCTACCTAGTCTGTATCTGCTCGCAGGGCTGGACAGGGCCGACTTCATTGATGAAATTCGGGGGCACGAAGCGTGCGAGCACGCGTGCATCGTCGTCGCCTGCGACCCAACGGAAGATGCCTCCGGGTTCTTGGCCCTCGGTGCCGACGACATTCTGTGGCTAGACTCCGGGCATCAAGCTACCCACTTGCGCATGCTCCAGGCTGCGAAACAGGCCAGCAGTCGGCGTGAGTTTGGTGAGCTACAACGGTTTCATCGAGGGTTGATGGACATGCGAGCTCTTATCGCTGAGCGCGGGGACGGAGCGGAGGTGCTAAGAGAAATACTCATCATGGCAGCAGACGCACTCGGTTTCGAGCGTGCCTCGATGATGGCACACGTCGAAGCTTCCGACGTCGCTTATGTTCTCGCAACCACCGACGACCCCACACTTTCTGAGTTCGAACTGGCGATTCGAGACTACCCAGAAGTCAGAGCGGCGATTCACAGTGGCGCGCCTCTACTCATCGGCGACGTGCGCGAGCACCCTGCAACAGCGCGCGTCGCTGACGACCTTGTGAGCCACGGAGTAGCAGCCATCGCAGTATTTCCCGTGGCCTGGAAGGGGCGCTCAATGGGCGCTCTGCTTTTCCGCAAGAGCACGTCAGGCGTTGCATACATCTGTGCGCATGGCCAGGACTTCGGAGCTCTTCTGGCAGCGCAACTGGCGGCACAGCTTCGCGACTCGAGTTTGTTTGACCGCTTGCGCGACCAAGGCCGTCGTCTCACACGTGCAGGGTTCGAGGCGGAGAGGCGCGCAGAGGGCATCGATTCACTCAGCGACTATTTCGAAGCCTCTTCGGATGGCATCTTCGTTGCCGACAAAGAAGGCGTGCTTCTCTACGCCAACGGCACAGCAGAGAGGCTAACGGGCAAAGTCCGCGACGCGCTGCTGGGAACTCCAATCACTGACCACTTGCCTCAAGACGATGGCGAGAACATCGCCGCTGTGATGGGACTCGTGCTCGATGGCAGCAACATCGAGCCACACGATATGCAGCTGCGCACAGAGGAGGAGTGCCGGACGGTTCGCGTGACGACGTCGACAGTGCTCGGAAGACTTGGTGCGGTGATTCTCTCGTTCAGGGACGTTTCCGAGCAGCGCTCTCTCGAAGCCCAACTTCATCGATCTAGCGAGTTCCTCTCCAATCTTGTCGACTCCGCTGTCGATGCGATCATCGCCGTCGACATTCGAGGGCTCGTCGTCGTCTTCAACAAGGGGGCCGAGCGTCTCTTCGGATACCGCGCATCGGAAGTCGTGGGGCAACTCAATGTGACCGAGCTCTACCCTGAGGGGGTGGCGAGCCAGGTGATGCGCATGCTCCGATCCGAGGGATACGGAGGGCCCGGGCGCCTCGAACAGATTTGCCGAGAGGTTCTCGTCAATGGCGGAGATATAGTCCCGGTGAATATGACCGCCTCCATCATTTTCCAACACGGTGAGGAAGTCGCAACTGTTGGAATCTTTAGTGATTTGCGCGATCGCATCCGTATCGAGCAGCGGCTCCTTGTCGTTCAGGAGCAGCTCAAGAATCAGGAGCAGCGCAGCCTCTTGGCTGGCTTGGCAGGAGCTGCAGCCCACGAGCTCAATCAGCCACTAACATCGATCATTGGCTACGCTCAACTCATCGAGCGAACCGCTGATCTGCAGGAAAAGCACCTCCGCTACACCAAGACAATCGTCGATGAAGCCGAGCGAATGGCCGAAATCGTCAAGAAAATTGGGCGTATCACCCACTACGAGACCGTTGCCTACGTGGGCTCGTCCAGCATCGTCGATCTCGATCGCTCGGTTGAGGCCTCCGAATCGGCGCCCATACCAGCCCTTCTCCTCACGGACGACAGTGACTCGACCGCTCAAATCACTCTCGAACAGATAGCAGAGTCCCACGAAGAGGAAATGCGTGAGCGAGATCCTGAGCGTGTGAGACACTCTGACAAAGACAGCAAAGGCCGATAGTGCAATGGCAAGTAGCAAAAGAGACATTTTGGAGAGCCCGACCCCAGAGCAGATGCTCCAGGGGGGGCTGGATTTTGGGCGGACTCTCTTCGTGGATCAGACTGAGGAGCAGACCGCCGAACGCTTCGTCGCCCTCCTTGGCAAGCTCTTTCCCAAGCGACACTTCATGTTGCGCCTTGTTGACCTGCGCGGTGAGGGGGTAGCTCGATCCTACAGTGATCAAAATCACGTCCGGCGAGACCTAAACCTCTCCCAGCTGCGCCTTCGGCAGAGCTCAATTGACAAGACGCACATCAAGGACGCCGTCGCTCACAGCGCCATGCTGCGCGTTTCCGATCGTTGGGACTCGCCGTTTTCGGGGGTAGCCGATGGTTTCGCCTTGCCTCTGGCCATCGCGGGCGAACTCTACGGGGTGCTCGATGTCGGTTACCCGCTTGGCTGCGAGTGTCAACAGACTGATGAGGAGCGCATCTTGCCGCTCGCCAATCAACTGGCGAGCGCTCTGAGAAACGAGCGCCTTCATCACGATACGCAGAGTCTCCGGGACTACCAGTCGAGGCTCATCGAGCATGCCAGTGCACTTATCCTTGGCATAGATAGCAACTGGCGAATACGGGTCTGCAACAAGGCGCTCTGCGATAGAATCGGAATGACGAGTTCCGAACTCATCGGCAAGGACTTGCGAGATCACTTTCCTGTTGCAGACCGCAACCAGCTCGCCAGGGTTTTTGCTGACGGCATGCTGGGCAACGATGGAGCGAACGGAAAGTCACAACTCATCGCCCAATCCGGGCGCACTGTGGAGGTCGTGTGGCGCGTGGCGTCGATTCGAAGTCGCGGTGCTGTTCAGGCTGTTGTCGCCGTCGGGCAAGATCAGACTGTGCTCAGTGATCTGCAGAAGCAGTTGGTGCAAGCCGAAAAGCTATCAACCCTTGGGCAGATTTCTGCAGGGGTTGTGCACGAGCTCAATAATCCTCTAACCGCAATCGGCGTTTACTCGGATTTCCTCTTGCGCAAGGCGGAAAAGAAGGTCGCCACGGATCCACAATCCTACGATGCTGACGACCTCGCCAAACTGCGTACTATCGCCGAGGGCGCGGATAGGATTAAGATGTTTACACGCGATCTGATTCAGTACGCTAGGCCCTCAGCAGGAGAACCCGAGCGGCTCTCCATGAATCAGGTTATCAACCAATCGCTAAGCTTCTGCGAGCACCTCTTCAGCAAGTCCGGTGTTCGCCTGGAGCGCAATCTGGATCAGAGCATTCCTGATATTCAAGCGGTGCCTGGGCAGCTTGAACAGGTCGTGATCAATCTAATCACTAATGCCGTTCAGGCATGCCCGTCGGGAACAATGGTCGAGGTTAGTAGCTACGTCGACGAAGCGTCACGCGTGATCTTCTCAGTAAAAGACCAGGGGCCAGGGATCTCCTCCGAAGACCAAGCCCGCATCTTCGAGCCGTTCTACACAACCAAGATCAGTGGCGAAGGCACCGGTCTAGGTCTGTGCATTGTGCGCAACATCATCGAAGACAATAGTGGTGAACTCAGTTTGCATTCGAGCCTTGGACAAGGCGCCGAGTTTCGCTGCTCGGTTCCGGCCTTTGCTCGGCCCGACTAGGGATCCATAAGATCTCTTAGATGACGAATCGGGGAGGGCGCGCTGTTCTCGAGATCCTCTCGAGTGATCTCTAAGTGATCTCAATTGCTAGGTTTGCCCCCTAGGTTCAACGGAATGCTGGTGCCGGATTAACTCTCCTGCTAGTCTCCCGCGCATGAAGCCCAAGGAGATGCTGGCTGAGCTCGAAAGTGCAGCTTCGGCAATCGATGTTAAAGTGAGCTACGAATCGATCGCTACAGCGGTCATGCGCGGTGGACTATGCAAGGTCAAAGGGCAATATCGGGTCATTATCGACAAGCGACTCAACGCAGAGGAGCGCGCCAATACGTTGGCCGAATCTCTGGCTCGCTTCGATTTTTCCAAACTCGAATCAGTGGCCAAGGGCGCCCGCTCGCTACTGGACTACTACGCCAATCGCCGCAACCTGCGGATGGCCCAGGCGTCCTGAATCTCGCTAGGCCCCAGCCTGCGGGGCCCGGGAACCGCTCGTTGACGACTCAGCATCTGGCGCCGCAGCGGCTGCGACCGCTGCTTCTACTTTTAGGTCTCGCACTCTGCGCCCTAGCTGGCGGCTGTGAGAAGGATACCTGGAAGCCCAAAGAGGCCGATCGCAAGCAGATTGTCTTGCACGGCGAATTGATGACTCTTCACACCGGAACGGTCGGTAGTGGGGAGCACGTAAGCGAGTCGACTTATGTCCTCGTGGATGCAACGAATCCCAGCAAGCTAGAGTTGGCGGTAACGCTCGGCGGGAGCTTTCTCGATGCTGAGGGGGCGGAACTTGGCACGCTTCAACGACAGTCGTTGCGTCTACCAGCTGGCGGTACTCGCACATTCGCCCTGGTTGACAACAAGCAAGGCGCACATCCGACGGCGAGCGGTGCCAGTATTGAAGTGACCAGTGCCGTTCAACTCCACTATCCAGACCAAGTTACTATCACAGACTTTGCCGAGTACGAGGACAACGGGCGCGTCGTGGTCGCGGGCTATGTGCAAAACACCGTGGAGCGCATCGGCAAGGCTCTGGTCATTGCCACCTTCTACAACGAGGCGGGCAAGCCGATGCAGCGACCGTCCACTCTCTTTCGCTTGGAGCGCAAGGCACGGCGCGGTGTGCAGTTCGTAGGCCCACCAGGATCTGTGCGAGGCACGCTCTCGGTCGGGGACATTGTCTACTAGTAGCAGCAGAGCGGGGTGTGTGGGCATAGCAGCCTTGGTGGCCACTGCTATAGCTTTGCTCCTGGCATGTGGCCCTTCGAGCCGCAATGTTCCGGAGAGAGCTTCGCAAGCCGCAGAGGCGGAGCCTAGGCCGGCGATTGAGGACGGGCAGCCTCTGCTGCGTTGGATTCCCGCGGACGCCGAAATGGTGCTCGTCGCAGAGAATCTGAGTGCACTAGAAAAACTCGCAGGCGTGCTCGTACCTCTCGGCGAAGCCCTTGGGCTGTCTCTGACCGACACAGCCTTGGTCCCGTGGCTCCGGAATGGAATCGATCCTCGCGGGGGGATCGCGATCTTTAGTAAAGGCGCTTCGCTCTCACTTCTCGCTCCTCTGTCGGCGGAAGCTCTCGAAGATTCCGCAGTCCTCGGCGCCGGCTGGACACAGCTTGGCACACAGACGTTTGCGGCAGCTCACTGGAGCGGGCCCAATGAGGCCGTAACTGGGGCATGGCTCGATGACATAAGAGCGGCGTCGAAGGGCAAGGCGTATTCATCGGTGCCAACAGCGGCCCGAAGCTTGATCGGAGAGGGGAGCGCCCTGGTTCGCGGCCATCTGCCAATCGCGGCACTACTTGCTGCGGCCGTCGGCGGTGAAGAGTATCTCAGTTGCCTCTCACTCTTGCGGGCGGCGGGCGGTGTGCGGCTATCAGCAAACCTTCTCAAAGGTGGCGGAGTTCACGCCCAATTCGATCTCCTGCTAACGCCCTCCGCCAGCGATGGTATCGCCGCGCTACTTGGGCCAGGACCAGGCGCGGGCATGCTCGGGCTCAGAAAGACCGAAGCTGCTCACGCCTCTTTGGGCATCGACTTGCCACTGGCCGCGGCAGCTCTGCGTGGGCAGGACTGTCCCGAGCTAGCGAGTCTATTCGATGACGTGGTGCAACAAGCTCCCATGAGTCCAGTTCCCAGAGCCATGCACGCAGCCGGGACTCGCCTCGATACGAGTGACTTGAGCGGCAGTGTTGCCCTTTCACTAGCACTGCACAACAAGCGCTTCTTCGCCAAGCAGCTCGGCAGAATCCCAGGGCGATCGTTGTTCGAATCATCAATTCGTGTGGAGGGCCAGAAGGCGAAACGCCTCTCGATTCCGACTATGACGTCGGTCTACTATCGACTTACGAAGGCTCAGCTCCTCTTCGCAACGAAGAAGAGCCTGATCGGCGCGCTCCTGGTCCCCCCTGTTGGCCGTCTCGCTCAACATGAAGTAGCAGCAGCGGGGCTTTGGCCGGGCCGCTTACCTCAACTGAGATTCTTGCTTCGAAGAGTGGTCGGGGACAGAGAGGTTGCTGACGTCTGGAACGATCTCTTGTTGCGTTTCGAATATGCCGGCATTTCGCTTGTCTTGGGCGATAGCCAGCTCACCCTGACAATGACGGTCCGACCCCGTTCCTAGTGCAGGCGCAGCGTGTGGTACTGTCCGTCCCGCTGTGCCATCCCAAGCCTTCGAAACCGTCGTATCTGTACGTGACGTGCACAAGTCGTACGGCAAGGGCCAGGCGAAGACGCCTGTTCTGCGAGGCGTCTCTCTTGAGATCCAGAAGGGTGAGATCGTTGCACTCATCGGGCAGAGCGGATCGGGCAAGTCGACACTGCTGAACATTATCGGCAGCCTCGACACCTGGGAGTCGGGGCAAGTCGAAGTGATGGGAATCGATTTCTCCAAAGCCCGAGAGACCGAACTCGCTGCAATGCGCAACGAGCAGATAGGCTTCGTCTTTCAGTCGTTCAACTTGCTCGACCATCTCACGTGCATCGAGAACGTTGTCTTGCCTGCGTCCTTTACCAGCATGCGAGAGAAGGACGCTCGGGAACAAGGTATGGAGGCGTTGCGGCGCGTTGGCCTAGAAGAACTCGCGCATCGTCCACCAGGTGAACTCAGTGGTGGACAGAAGCAGCGCGTGGCCATTGCGCGGGCGCTTTACAACAAGCCAAAGCTATTGCTTTGCGATGAACCGACGGGGAACCTTGATTCGGAGACTGGCGAGAACGTCATTGAGTTTTTTGGAGAGCTCAATCGCGAGGATGGCATGACCCTGCTGATCGTGACCCACGAGGAGCGTCTCTCTCGCTTCGCAGAGCGCGTCGTTCACATCAAAGATGGCGTCATCCAGAGCGATGACGCTAGCGAGCTTCATGACGTGTCTAAGGAAGACTCCGGTGCTCTTGCAGAGGAGAACGCCTCGTGACCTCCGGCAAGCTCGTAAAGCTCGTTCTAGACAACGCTAGACGTCACCGGCGTGAGTTCGTTCTATCGGGCTTCGGTATTGTGGTGGGTGTCGCAGCCTTCGTCTTCTTTCTCGCTCTTTCTATGGGAGTGCGAAACAAGGTGCTTGAGGTCTTTCCTCTAGAGCGCGTGGAGGTTATTGCTCCGACCGCTGGCTTGGCGGGGGCCGACCTCACCAAGCGCATGGACGAATCCACCGTTGAGCAGATCCGCAATCAGTCGGTCGCGGACGTTGGGGCCATCATCCCACGCATGACCGTCGACTTCCCTGTCGCCCTCTCCGGGTACTTCAATGGCGATCGAATGGCACTCGAGTTCATTGGGGATGGCGTCGACCCGGCATACGTCCGCGAGGACAACATCGGCGAGATGTTCAAGGATTGGGAAGCGGATACCGACACGCCCTTGGTGGACTGCCAATTGCCCAAGTTCTCCTGCGAGGGGCTGTACTACTGCGAGCGCAGTGACATGAAGTGCCACCATCGCGTGCCCGTCGTCGTTTCACGGAACATTATCGAGGTCTACAATAAGAACTATGCCAAGTCCCATGGGCTTCCGGTTATCGGCGAGATGGAGCAATTCATCGTTCAGCGCGGTGGGCTCAGCAAGATGCGTCTCTATTTTGATCTCGGGCAGTCTGTTATCAACATGAACCAGAAGAAGCTTCAGAGTGAGCCTCGCCGGGTGGAGGGGGTGCTTCTCGGCATTAGCGATCGGGCCATTCCTCTGGGGGCCACCATTCCGATGGGGTATGTGGAGCGTTGGAATCGTGAGTACGTCGGCGAGGAGAGCGCCACCGCATACTCGTCCATTATCGTCGAACTCGAGAACAAGGAAGATGTGGCACCGTTCGGTAAGTGGCTTATCGAAGGCCCCAATTTGCGCCTTGAGGATTCTATGGGCGAGCGTTTCGCGTCGATCATCACGATCATCACTCTCATTTTCATCGTGATTGCCCTGGTCATCGTCACGATCTCCGCCATAAATATTGCTCACTCATTCTTCATGCAGGTAAGCGAGAGACGTAAAGAAATCGGCCTCTTACGTTCCATAGGCGGCACTCAGAACAACATCCGAATGCTATTTGTCGGGGAGGCTGCACTGCTTGGCTTCCTTGCTGGGGTGGTGGGCGTGGGGCTCGGCATCGGGATCGCCATGGTAGGTGATTGGGCCTTCGTGAACTACACTGCGGACTTCGCCTTCAAACCTAAGACATTATTCGACTTTCAAGCATGGATCCCGGTTTCAGGCCTGGGAGTCGCCGTGCTCTTTGGGATGATTGGCGGGGCACTTCCAGCCCGCAAAGCCGCGAAAATGCAGCCAGCTGAAGCGCTGACGCGCTAGTTCTCGCTTCGAGGTCAGACCTGAGCCATTGTATACGTGGCCATGCTTACTACTTGGGGCTTCGTAATTCTCTGGCTCCCCTATGTCATCTCATGTACGGTCCGCCTGAATTCGCCCATAAGAGGGCGATTCATTTTTTCGCTCCAAGCACTGTAGTAACGAGCGACGAGCAACACCCCCCCTCCGGCCCCGGGCCACATAACCCCTTCTAGAACCAAAGGCACGGCCTTGAACAAGCCCATTCCATTCGGAAAATACTATCTCCTCGAACGCATCAATGTGGGAGGTATGGCAGAGGTCTTTCGCGCCAAGCAATTTGGCGTTGAAGGCTTCGAACGACTCGTCGCGGTCAAACGTATTCTGCCAAACATCGCCGAGGACAAAGAGTTTATCGAGATGTTTGTCGATGAAGCCAAGATTTCCGTCCAGCTCAATCACGCCAACATTGCGCAAGTATTTGATCTTGGGCACGAAGAGGGCTCCTACTATATTGCTCTAGAGCACATCCACGGTCGTGACTTGCGGGCCATCTTCGACCGCAATCGCAACCAGGGCGATCCGATGCCGGTGCCCCAGGCCTGCTTCGTCATCATGAAGGTTTGCGAGGGGCTCGACTACGCGCACAACAAGCGCGACGAAACCGGTCGCGAGCTAGCACTTGTGCACCGTGACGTGAGTCCACAGAACATCATCGTCTCTCACGAGGGCGAGATCAAGCTTATCGACTTCGGCATTGCCAAAGCGGCGGGGCGCGGCTCCCAAACTCAGGCCGGAATCCTCAAAGGGAAGTTCGGATACATGTCACCGGAGCAAGTGCGCGGGCTTCCCGTGGATCGGCGCTCCGACGTATTCTCCTGCGGAATTGTGCTCTACGAGCTTCTCACTGGCGAGCGTCTCTTTGTTGGCGAGTCAGACTTCTCGACACTCGAGAAAGTGCGCAACGTCGAGATTCTTCCTCCGAGTACATACAACCGAAAGATCCAGCCTGAGCTCGAGCGAATCGTTCTGAAGGCACTCGCGAAAGACGTCGAGGATCGCTATCAAAATGCGATTGATCTTCACGACGAGCTGCAAGCATTTGTCTACACATCCGGGGAGTTCTATTCTCGGAAAGACCTCGCTGGGTGGATGAAACAGCAGTGGTCAAAAGAGATTAAGGAGGAGAGCGCGAAGCTGGCCTCGTATCGCGATATGGCGCCACCAAGCGCGGCGCAGTCCGACGTTGGTACTACTGTGGGCAATCAAGAGGGAAGGGCGCGGACGCTCGCACGCAAGACGAATCCGCCTCCGATTCCTGGGGAAAAGCCTCTGGCAGCATCGCCAACCGCCAAGACGGCGACTCCAATGCGGAAGGACAATGCGCCGGATCTTGCGCCGGATCTTGCCGCCAAGGCGAACCTGGATTGGGACGAAGACGAGCTTGAGACCTCGATCTATGACGAAGAGAGCCTTCTAGACGCTGACCTTGTGCCGGTGGCGGCTCACCCACCTTCGGACATGGTGCCGCCAGCAATGCCAGCACCAGCAATGCCAGCACCAGCAATGCCAGCACCAGCAATGCCAGCACCAGCAATGCCAGCACCAGCAATGGCCGCCGCAGCTAGCGGACCGACCGCTCCAGCTCTTACTGGCTCCGCTCTCAGTGCATTCGGCGTTGGCGCCGACACCGTGGTAACTGCGGCCGAAGAGCCCGATCTCTCGTCGCTCCTTGTAACCGCACAGGGATGGGAAGCTCCACAGGCCACGTCGCCTGTAGAGACCACAGACTTCGACATGTCTCAGACGCCCGGGCGCGTCGCCGACGGTTCGAATCGTGCCAAGGCACCTGCTGCAGAGGCAGAGGCTGGTGGCGGCGTCTCCGAAGTACTGCGAATGGCGAGTTTGGCTGCACCTGTTGCCGCCGCACCAAGCGAGTTTGGTCCGGCTCTCGTTCCTCAGCCCTCACGCAAGACAAACACACTCTACGCGCTTGCGTCCGTCCCGATTCTCATCGCGGCAGGCATAATTGCCATCATGCTTGCCAGTACAGGTGGTTCGGGTGGCTCGGACGAGGTTGCCGCCGGCAGCACTCCTGCTGTGATCTTGGATGAGACCGATACCGCGGCCAAGCCCGTGGAGTCCTCTGGCCCTGCGCCTATAGATATCCAAGCCAGCGGCCCAACGGTCACCGGCATCGCAAATGCTAAGACTGGTCTTGATCTTATCGTCGACCCCGTCGGCGTGAAGGTGAGCCTCGACGGTCGGCCCATTGGCAAGGCGCCTCTACAGATTCGCAGCCTTCGCCCTGGTGAGCACTTCATCGAAATCGAAGCACCGGCCGGCTACTTCAGCAAGAGTGAGAAGGTCACGATTATTCAAGACAAGGCAGACCGAGTCGAAATCAAGCTCGTTGCCATGGAGATCACGGGTACATTCGTATCACAGCCCGCCGGGGCTGAAGTTCTCCTTGTCGCCGACGGCGAGAGCCAGAGTCTCGGCAACGCGCCTGCCAAAGCAACGCTCGATCCTAGAAAACGCTACGAGGTCATCTTCAAGAAGGATGGCTTTGCAACGGTCACCAAGCCTGTAGCCATCACAGGCGACAGTCAATTCAGCGTCCTCGAAACTCTGTCCAAAGCTCGTCCCTCCAGCAAGCCCGTTCCCTCCAATCTCAAACCATCACACTCAGGGGCAGGCAATGGCGGAGCTGCGGTAGCGGTAGCGCCACCCTGGATTAGGGTTGAAAAGCCAGCACCTCCAAAGCCCAGGACACCCAAGCCCGTTGTTGATAGCGCGACGGGGATGCTCATGCTCAATGCCAAGCCGCCCTGCAAGATCTTCATTGACGGTCGCGATATCGGCAAGATGACGCCACAGCGCAGCATCAAGCTTTCCGCCGGCAAGCATCGCATTACGTTGCTCAACAATGAGCTGGGCATCAAAGAGAGCTTCAACGTCAAGATTTCGGCTGACAAGCCGACGAAGGCATTCAAAGACTTCACCGACCAAATCGACTAGCGAGCTAGCGCTGAAGTAAGCTGGGCATCTCCAAAGGGATGGCTCAGCAGTGATTATCGATGCACATGTTCACGTAGGTCGGTGGGACCACGCCGATTTTCTCGGTCGGCAGGTCACGTTGCAGCAGACGGTCGGGGTGCTAGAGCAGGCGGGCTGCTCAGGCGCTGCGATTTGCCCTACTGACCGCTGCGAAAATGCGGCCCTACTCGCCGACGCGAAGGCCGTTTTGGACTCTGGCTATGGTGGCAAGCTCTGGGTGATGCCCTGGGTTCGACCTGGGGATAATTCTGATGCAAGCACCGCGTTCCTGACGGAGCACCTGCACGAGATTGGTGGCATGAAGATTCACCCATCACTCTCGCGAGTCCGGATAACGGACGATGCTTTTGCACCGATGCTAGAGCTGGCTCATAGGCATTCGAAAGTGGTTCTAGTGCACTGCGGTCGTTGGCAAGAAATCGCCAGCTATCGCTTTGCTGTGGAGGCGGCGACACGCTATCCGCACGCCAAGTTCTTATTGGCCCATGCCGGTGGCGATACGCCTCCTCTCGCGACCGCCGCCGCTGAGCTGGTCGCTGAAGAATGTGTCGACAATGTCTGGTTCGAGTTTTCCGGATGTCGCGAGTACTGGGTTATCGAACGCAACTGCCGGCTGCTCGGCGCAGAACGCTATCTAATGGGTTCAGACTATTGCTTGGCCCACCCACTGATGTACATCGGCGCCGTGCGTGGAATGAACCTCTCTGAGGACGAAAAGGACAAGATTCTCGGAGGTAACGCTCTGTCTCTCTTTGGTGAATCTCTGAAGGGCAGTGCATCGTGAAGACCGTCTTGATTACTGGCTCGGGAGGGCCCCTGGGAGTTAACTTCTCGCGGTCGCTGCGGGCATCTGGTGAAGACCTGCGACTCATCGGCACCGATGCGAATCGGTGGCACTTGCCACTGAGCCTTTGCGACAAGACGTATTGCATACCGTTGGCAAAGAGCCGCGAAGCATACAAGAACGCGCTCAGCGAAATCGCCGAGAAAGAGTCTGTCGATATTCTCATTCCCACGCATCCGGTCGAAGTACGTGCCATCGCTGAGTTGCGCGATGCTGGAGCCTTGGGAGCAATGAAGACTGCTCTGCCCGAGACCGCCGTACTCGATATCTCGGATGACAAAGCGAAGACGCAGGCCATGTTGCAGGCCGCGGGATTGCCCGTTCCCCGTACGAAGCTTCTCTGCACAGACGACGACGTTCGGGAGGCATTCGACGACCTGCGGGTCGGCGATGGCCCTGTGTGGGTACGAGGGGCAGGAGCTCCCGGGTTGGGAATTGGCGGTGCTGCTCTGCCATGCCGAAGCGCTGGGGTGGCCCTAGCATGGGTCGAGCACTACGACGGCTTGGGCAGGATGGCTGCGAGTGAGTACTTGCCAGGCTCCAACCTAAGTTGGATGGCGCTCTACAGTCACGGAACACTCGTTGCCAGCGGCTCTCGTGAGCGCCTGGAGTATGTACTGCCACATGTCTCTCCATCCGGAATTACCGGTGCGCCTGCCGTGAGTCGAACGATCGAAAGTCCCGAACTAGCGGCATTGGGCGAGCGGGCTGTAGAGGCAATAGCTCCCAAGCCTCATGGCGTCTTTTTCGTCGACTTTAAGGGGGATAACGAGGACAGGCCGCGCATCACCGAGATCAACGGGGGGCGATGTGGCACAACCATTCACTTCTACACCGAAGCCGGATGCAACTTTCCGCATCTGCTCACGCGGCTCGCAAGTGATGGAGCGTTGGCTCCCCTCGGAGACCCTCGCTCGTGCATTGCGCCTGGGCAGTACTGGGTTCGAACTCTCGACTGTGGTCCCGCCTTAGTGCGGGACAGTGACTTTAATGGCTATCCCTGCGCGGGCATGGAGGTAACGTGAAGTATTCAGTGGCATTCGATCTCGACGGTACTCTTGTGGACTTGTCCGTGGACATCGAGAGCGCTCGCGCCGAAATCGCGACCATGTTTGGCGAACTCGGGTACTACGAGCCGATGTGGCCGATTCTTGACGCCATAAACCGTGCTGCTGCGAGTGTGGCAAAGCGTGATGAAGAGATCTACCCGTTCATTATTCGCGCCAGAGGAATCCTGGATCGCACCGAGGTACAGGCCGCCGAAAGAGCGACGGTTAGGCCAGGGGCAGTGGAGGCGATAGAGGCTCTGCGCCGTCTCGGTATACCGATGGGGATTGCTACGAATAATTCTAGAGCATGCATTGTTCCCGCATTGGCTGTACTCGGCTATACGACCTCCGATTTTGCCGTGACGACACGAGATGAGGTACGTCGTCCCAAGCCGGCGCCAGATAGCCTGATTCGAGTCGCATCGAAGATTGCCACCGCGGAAGAGAACATGTGGTACGTCGGCGATAGTCCTGTTGATATTAGTGCAGCTGTCGCGGCGAATCCTCAGGTGGCACCGAACCTGCGCGCGATTGCGGTTCCGGGGCCACGCTCGTCTCTGCAACAACTGCGAGCGGCAGGACCGTGCATCTTCTTCGACACGGTGGCCGACGCTGTTGCGCACATCATCGAGTCCTAGCCTGAATCGATCACCTTCGCTGAGAAATTCAGGCTGGTTGACGCCAAAGCGTCAAAGGTCATGAGTGTTTGTGGTTGGCGAGAGAAGAGACTCTCCCAAACAGTCCGTAGTGGGAATCTCGGCAAGGTGTGACGTGTTGTTGTTTCATGTGTGCATTGCCGAAGATCCACTACTAGCGACACTTGTTTGCAAGAAAGATCCGACGGGCCAAAGCCGTCGGCAGTCACGCGGTCAACCGTTGGCGAGTTCAAGCACGTTCGGTCGAATTGAGTGGGCGAAGGACCATGCAAACAGTTCGAGCCGCTATGAGAAGGTGGTTGCTGATTTTGACAAAGTGGAAGAGGTGTTTCTCGATGTGTTCATCGAAAGCTATGCAGGTCGAGTTCCAGAACGGATCGATCTTGATCCGTCCGTCGTACCTTTGCACGGCGGCCAAGAGGAGCGTTTCTTTCACGGCTACCATCGTCAGGCTAGAGGTAGAGGCCGACGAGGTAGAGCAGCGGGCCCAAGAACCATCGCCTCTCCGGTTGCCGAGAGAGTGGGCGACGAGGCGCCCACGCCTGTGGGGATGTCTCGCAGTTCCTCCGCCAGGCCGCGGATCTTCTCTCCGTCGGTGAGCGAGATTCCCGGCAGTACCAGCACGAACTCCCCCGAACCATCCATGGCGTGAAATGCCCGACGCACCGAGGGGGGCAGGTCGGCCTCTGCAAATGCGGGTGCAGCGACACGCTCTTCAAGATCTGCCCGTTGTTTGCGCTCATGCTCTTCAAGGCTCTCGGGTTCAATGAGCAGAAGCGTCTTGGCGAGTTTGGCTAGAATGGCGGCCTTTGCTTCTTGGTCACCCGGAACAAGCTCCGCACTAGTTGTGACCCTATCGATGCCGCTTTCGACGCCCTTCTCCGCGGAGCGTTGACGGAGGGCAATGGCTGCGGTGCGTGCCTCTTCGCCGTCTCGGGTCATGAGAGTCAGGGGTGTTTGGGAGTGCCCCAAAAGCTCGTTGACGTCGCGATCGAGCTGATAGGAAGGTAGGTTCCGCGTCTCCAGCGATCCGAAGTCGTAGTTGAAGCGAGCGGAGCTAATCCAGGTGAGCGTGCCGAAAATTGCGACGGTACAGAGCCAGAAGGCCCATGGGCTGAAGCGAAGAATGCTATGGGCTGCGGGGAAGTGAGCTCGGGCTTTCGCCAACTTCTCACCTTGCACTCGATCCCGAAGGCTGAGCAGGACCGGGAGACAGAGTAGGTAGGATGTCAGTACGAGCAGGAGACCACTGGAAGAGATAATGCTGAACTCGCGAAAGACTCGGAAGTCTGAGAGTGAGAGACTCGCAAAGCCCGCCACGGTTGTTAGGGAGGCAATTGCTGCGGCCTCTCCTGTGCGGCCGAGGGCTGTGCGAATAGCTTCAAGCCCGCCGCGAGAACGTTCTTGCTCCGCTCGGTCGAGCACGTGAATGCCTACGTCAATTCCGACTCCCAGTAGAATGGTTCCGACAAAGGCAGTGAGGATGTTGAGGGTTCCCAGAGTCCAGCCTGCGAATCCGTAGGTCCACACGAGGCCAACCAGGAGGGGAACTAGGACGAGTACCCACAGAGGACGCTCGGCGGAAGTGCAAGCCGAGATAGCCGAGCATGAGCACCAGCGCCAGAAGAGAAGCCGTACGCAGGTCTTTCTGCACTACTGCCTGCATGTCGATTCGCTTCTTGTAGCGGCCACTCAGCCCGATCGTCATAGAGGCATCGTACTTGGATGGGTTCGTTTCGGTGATGAGCGCCTGCACGTCTTCCGCAAGCTTCTTAGCGAAATCGAGGTCGGACGCGAGTTGGGTAGGTTTGATAAAGAGCACAAGGCGCTTGCCATCGGGACTTGTGAAATATGCATCAGGCGGCTTGTCGTCGGGGCCTCCGAATTCTTCGTAGCGTTCGCGAATGTCATCGGATTCCAGAGGCGGCGGCCCCTCCTCTTCTAGATCTAAGTAGAGCGGATTTGCGTGTAGGCGCTCGTAGAGTTCGCGGGCCGCGAAGCGCTCTTGGATCGTCTCCAGGTCGGCAAGTCGAGGAAGTACAGAGCGCGCTCCGAGAAGAACTCTACTGGGCGTCTATGATTGACGTAGCGTACGGTCTTGAGAGGCTCCAACGCGGCAGCCAAGGTATCCGCGAACTTGCGCAGAGCCTCCGGGTTCTCGCTATCGCAAACCACAGTGAGGTGACCGATGCCTCCAAACTCGCTGCGCAGGGCGTCGAGATTCTTTACGGAGTCAAAGCTGCGGGGCAAGAGCTCGCTGAGATCCGGGTTGATGCGCAGTCGCGTGGCCCCGGTGCCGAGCAGCGTTGTGACGATAATGATAGCGAGGCTCGCGAGGAACGGTCTGCGATACGCCGCGTGGGCGATCGCGGCCAAGATGCCACCGACCTTTGGTAACCGCTCATCCGAGGCCCGAGACTTGCTCTGGCTATCCGTACTGCTCTCACTCATGGTGGCAAACTTCTTGCGTGCTATGGTGCCGCCGCCGGCGCAACTGCCGGGGTCCTTGGCACCGCTTTGCAGTCCGCGCATCGTACAGCCCTTCTTCATTGGCGCCAATTTGGCGTTGCCCTCACTTTGGGCTGCGCCCTATCGCTCGCCATAGTGCTTCTGAGTGGTGAGAGCGCGGGGCTTGCGTTGGCGTCTACTGCATTCCCTCAAATTCAGTTCTGCCTCTGCCGCACGAGCCGGGGGTCCTCTACTTTGCCGATTTCTACAGGCCACTCTGGATCGCGGTGGCTGCCACGCTGGGGAGTGGGATCGCAGCATTCTCCGACTACGCC
>JAAEPE010000300.1 GCA_024222395.1 Myxococcales bacterium | reverse complement strand
GAACTCCAGAGTGAGTGTCGAACAGAAGCCTCCGCCAGGGAAGCGAGCGTTCGAGCTTCATGAGACGTTGGGCTGTTCCAACGCGAATCGCGCCGAGACTGTTGGAGAGAAGCTGTTCAGAAAATCGAAGGAAGACACGCTTTCGCGCTCGTTACACGATCGCATGCGGTGCACGATGTCGACGCACCAGCAGCTTTAACTTGCGCCGATCGCGTCGAGGGATGTTGAGTCGATTCGGGGCCGGTCCTCTGTTCATGCAGACTGAACCGCCCGAAGGCTCAGATTATTTCCGGAACCCGGATCGAATTTCCGGCATCCGGTACTAGTGGAGTGTGCGGCCACAGCACTTTTTGAACTTGAGACCGCTCCCACATGAACATGGCTCATTGCGTCCCACTTTGCTAGATCGCCGAATGGTTCGTGAAGGAGTATTCTCGCGACGCCACGCGATCCAGTATTCGTGTAGCTCCAGCACGATCGAAGGCAGAGCGGCGAGGCATTTCTCAAGGTATGGCGAAGGATCGTCGATGATCTCACCATCGCCGTTCTCCTCACCCGTGAGGTCAAACTCGCCAGCCAGAAGTCCGAATGGGAAGAGCTTGGTGATACCGTACACGTCATCGCACCATTCGTCGTCCATGCGGGCTGACAGCAGATAGCCGCTACACCACAAGCCCACTGCACCAGAGTCAGAATCCAGAGGGCCAATTTCTCGACCATCATTGAGGTCGGTCAGAATCTGATTGTAGAGACGCATGACCAAACCGATGATGTGCTTTGCCTGCTCTATGCTCTCAAATTCGGGTTTACCGATAAGCATGGGCTGCCATGTGCTAGGCATTATCATCGTTGGTGCCGACACGATCGCCGTGAGAAAACCGTGAGCCTGTGGCAACAGCATTGAGTCGGGGGTGCCAGCAAGGAACCCCTCGATTTCGGCAAGCTCAGATCGTTGGAGGGGTTGGCGCAGCTTCTTCATGACAATGGTGGATCCGCGAGGTAGTACAGCACAAGCTGTGCCCTCACCACCATCTGTAATACACATGGACCTTCTGATTGGTGAGAATTCCAAGCTGGAGTGATCTCTCTGTGACTGTTTAGTGGTGGTTCGTGTGGGTCGCATACCGCCCGCCCGGTATTCACCGTTTTTTGTGCTTCCCTCGTAGACACCCGGCTCAGAACGCCACCCCGGTGCACTGCCTGGGTGATGCTTGCCAGCAGGATAAAGCAACACTGTCTCTGCAAAAATGGTTCACCCCGCATCCTCGGGTAAATAGCGTCGCCCGGTCTCCCACTCCTTGGAGGTTTCGATGAGGATCGCCGAGACCAGTCGCAGGCACGAAGCTTGGTTTGGGAACATCGTTGCTACTCGGGTTCGTCGCCAAATTTCTTTGTTGAGCCTCTCGAGCAAATTGCTGGTTCTCATTTTCTTCTGGTGAGCCTCTGGCGGCGCGAAAACGGTGAAGCCCTCGGGAATGCACTGTCTTGGGTTTGAAGCCATTGGCATACCCTGTTCGGGTTTCGGTGCGCTCATGCGACCGCGCGCCGAGATGAGCTTCCCGCTCAAGCCGCATCGCCTCGTTGAGCAGTGCAGTCATCGCAGATTGCGTACCGCCAAATCCTTCTCGCCCGAGAACTTCCAATACTGCCTGTAATCCGTTACCTTCAATATCGTGGGTCATGGTTTCTGTCATCCTTTCGTTTGTGGTGAAAAAGAGGGTGAACCATGGCCTGCGGCTCACGCCGAGGCCAATTTACAGAAACAATAATGCACTACCTGTGATTTCACCTGCGAATGCCTTACTTGATAGTCTTGGATCGCAAAAGCCCCTTCACCCACACAGGCGGTAGAGGAAATCGTAAGGGCGGTGATCAGTCAGTTTCTAACCATGTAGGAGGTCACCAGCAAGGCGTGACCCATCTTTGCAGAACTCCAATATCCGGAAAGAATTGCACGAGCATGACTTGGCCAAGTCCCCCAATCCTGCGGAACCTACTCCCACCTACCCCTGATATCGCAGAGAGATGGGGGACACTTATTCGCGGATGATGCCTGGCGCCATCATGGGGGGAGCTGCTAGTTTTTTCAAAGATTGCTACGAAGCCTTGTGCTCGGTAATCTCCCGAATGAAGGATCCTTGGAATGAGACGATTTGCGAAAGTTTTTGTGGCCCTCTGTCTGACTGCAGGGCTGACGGCCTGTGGTGGTGGATACTCGGGATTCATCCTCCCTGTGGAGTCGGACCTAAATCCTTGGGTAGCCCCTGAAGCCGACGAGCTCATCTCTGATGGCGGTCCGGCACAGGAAGACGATGGGGACTACGAAGACTACGAAGATGAAGAGGGCGATGCTGAAGCTCCAGCCGCCACTGAGACCTCGCCGACTGCAGCGAAAGCTGCCAAATAGCAGATTGAACGCGCGCTAGGTCCTTGTCTTCTCCAATAAGTCGGAGATGGTGCGGGCCGCCAATTGAGTGCGCAGCAAGGAAGACGTCTATGTGCGGAATCGTTGGCTACATTGGCCCGCGGCAGGCGACCCCGATCCTCGTTAACGGTCTTCGCCGTCTCGAGTACCGAGGGTACGACTCAGCCGGAGTTGCAGTTTGGGAAGGCGGCGCTGCGCGGGTCGTCCGCTGCCAGGGAAAGCTTCGCGGGCTCGTGGATAAGCTCGAAGTTGAGCCGGCACCTGGCTCTGTTGGCATTGGGCATACGCGTTGGGCGACCCATGGTCGGCCTTCCGATGTCAATGCGCACCCACACAAGGTGGGGCGAGTTAGCGTCGTGCACAACGGCATTATCGAGAACCACATGGCGCTGCGCCATGAGCTCGAAGCGTCTGGGTCGAAGTTCGACTCCGAGACCGATACTGAGATTGTTGCCCACCTCGTGAACGCCGAGATTGACGGCGAAGGTGGCCTCACAGAGGCTGTTCAACGCGGACTTCGCAAAGTCGTCGGCGCCTTCGCTGTCGTTGTCCTGGACGACGAAGATCCCAACACTCTCGTCGCAGTGAAGAATGCT
>JAAEPE010000299.1 GCA_024222395.1 Myxococcales bacterium | reverse complement strand
TGCGAGCACCAGGACCGAAGCTACGGAGCAGTTGCAACAGTTCATTACACGACATGAGAAAACTGCGCCAGCTCTTGCCCAGTGGGCCGAGACAGCCCTTCCTGAAGGCTTTGCAGTCTTTCAACTGCCGGTGGTCCACCAGAAGAAAATGCGAACCAGCAATTTGCTCGAAAGGCTCAACAAAGAGATCAAACTGCGAACGCGCGTCGCCACCATGTTCCCCAACGAGGCATCTTGCCTACGATTGATCTCCGCCATTCTCATCGAAATCTCAGAGGAATGGGAAACTGGATGGCGGTACTTAAGCGCAGAAACTGAGGAAACCGGGTGAACCACTTCTACAGAAAGAAGGTTGCTTTGTCCACTAGAATACAAGAACTCAGTCAAGTTCTTAGCCCTGCTAGGGAGCTGATAGTCATGGTCATTCATGCCTGAGGGCTCTTGCGATGGCTGTGCACCAGGCTAGGTATGTGTGGGAATAGGTGGTAGGCGCTCTCCCAGCGCTCCGGCGACGGACGACCTTGCGCAACGATTCCCGAAGCTTTTTCGTCGGCATTGGGCAACGCAATAGGCTCCTTCGGAGCCCGCCAAGCGTCGCGTGAGAGCGGTGCTAGTCCCCAAAGTGGGTGAACTTATCGAAGTGCCTAGATGACGCTAAGATGTCAAAACGTTGCGGGCTACTCTCACGAGGGTCTATTCTTTCGGCCCAGTGCCACAGACGCCCCTAGAGCAGCTTCTGACTGCGATTTCAGACCTTCGAATCCGGAAGGAGGCAAAGACGCTAATCAAGCTGAGCACCACGGCCGTTGATGATTTGTCTCAGCTCGACGAGAGGATCTATCGTCATCACGGGGAGAACGCCGGCGCGCTGAGTGACGCCAAGACGGCAGTACCACTTCTCGCCTCGCTGGCAGAGGATATCCTGCGCGGAGTAAGAGACCTCGAGGTTCACTTGAAGGGGCATGCCACCGTGAAGGAGGATACCGAATCCAAGGAGATGGAGAGCGATGACCTAGATTTCGATTTTGATTTTGAAACAGGTGTAGAGCTCTCGCCGGAGGAGAGCACAGTCGAAGATGAGGAATTCGGCGCAGGCTTTGGGGACGATTTCGGCGATTTTGATGGTTTCGGCGAGGCTTCTTCCAAGCCCCCCGAAAAGGAACCCAGCATCGCGGATCTCGATTTCGATGACGCATTCGATATGCTCGGTGAGGCCGAGCCTGAGAAGACTTGCCTAGAGCGATGGCGCTCTCTACTCGGCGAGCTTGAATCATTCTCTTATGCCCTAGGCAGCCAGATTCGTGACTTCGATGAGCGTTTCAACGGCGCGATTGAAGATGGCCGCTACGAGCAGGCGCTTCGGGAACTAGGCGATGTCGGGCGCTCGGTGACCGATGGCGTCTTTGCTCTGATGATCGCCATTTACGAGGCGTACCTTGATCATGTCGATCGAGACGGTGTTTTGCCAGGTCACAGCAGCACCCTGTCTAGAGCGCTTGCGGTTCGCAGAGGCCTCACCGATTTGCGCCGAATCATAGAGTCGGCCAATGCGGTCTTGCAGAGTGGCGTAGGTGGCGACGCGCCCCTGGACGAGGCGTTCGAACAAATCGTATCTGAACTCGATGTCTTTGTTAGTGGCGAGGTCTTCAGTGTGATGCGTCCCGCGGATCGTCTGGAGCTAAGAAACTTTCTCCGTGAGATGATGGGGAAGACGAGGGTTGCAGCGCGCTTCGATTGTGAGGGGCTCGACAAGTATCTCGACTCGCTTGCGGCGGTCAGTCAGCGCGATGTGTTGATCAAGCACGATACAGACCTGAAACACGATATTCGAGAGCAACTCGAAGCGGTGAAGCCGCTGCTCGAGATCAGCCCGCATGGTGCGCTCGACATGATCGGAGAGGCCTTCAAGCAGGCTGAGCAGCTCTACGGTGTGCACGAATCCCTCGATCGTCTGTTGGCGGAGTGGGATGCGATGGAACCAGCTTCGCGTGGCAATCCAGCTGATGCAGCGGCGATGAGTCAGCATCTCGATGGCATGCTTAACGATATGCCGTAGTTACTAGTATCTCGCGCCACAAATTCGGATGGCTCCTCGGGAGAATCTGTGTGTGAAACCGACCTGTAACGTCCTCGTTGAGAGAGCTACACTGCTAGATCGCAGTTCAGGGTCAGTGATTACTTGATAGCCTGGCTCGTCCCGCCTCATCGCGACCTGACGAGCCAGGCGTTGCCGGCCCGAGCATTGGCGTTTGGCGCACATGGTAAAGCCTGCGCCTCTTTGGGGGGAACAGGCGCAGACGACCGCGTCAATCGTAAGAGGTGTGCCCGAGTTGTTCATATGGGTCTGGACCAGAAACCGACCTAGCTTTCTGCGAGGGTTACGAGGCGGGGAGCGGGTCTGTGATGCCAGGCAGCTTGAAATCGGTTGCTCTGCCTGAGGGCGCGAATCGACAGGACCGCAGATAGACCTTGTGGTCGCC
>JAAEPE010000298.1 GCA_024222395.1 Myxococcales bacterium | reverse complement strand
GGCGGAATTTCGAGGTGACTAGTGAGCAGGCTACTGTCGAGTTGACGTCGCCCACCACCAAGACGACTTGAGGCTGCTCGTCTTCGAGAACCTTCTCAAAGAGGGTCATGACCGAGGCCGTTTGCTGAGTATGGGATCCGGATCCTACGCCGAGATCAATGTCGGGTCTCGGAATGCCAAGCTCGTCAAAGAAGACCTTGGAGAGGGCATCGTCGTAGTGCTGCCCTGTGTGCACCAGCTTGACTTCAAAACACTCCTTGGAGCGGAAGGCCCGCATGATGGGCGCAATTTTCGGGAAATTGGGACGAGCTCCGGCTACGCAAATGACGTTGATTGACACCTCGAAAGTGTACGCGCCAACGCACGAGGCTCGCTACGCTCTGCCGCGATTCTTGGCGATGGCACCCTCGTAAATGCTTCGGTACTCCTCAACAATCGTGGGCCAGTGGCGCTCTTCTTCGACATATTTTCGGGCGTTCTCTGCGCGACGTTTCCGTTCATCCGCATCTCCGAGGGCTTGCGTCGCCACCCTGGCTAGATCTGTGGTGTCCCCCGGAGTGAAGGTATAGCCTGTGTCTTCACGGACCAATTCGCGCATGGCCTGAGTGCTGCTGAGCATGACTGGCACCTTGAGTGCCATGGCTTCCAAGGGCTTTAGTGGCGTGGTGAGCTCGGTTGTGCGGGTGCTAATGCGCGGATAGACCATGAGGTCTACGACGGAGTACATGTCTTTGACGACTTCGTGGGGCACTCGCCCGGTGAAGGTAATCAGGTGCGATAAGTTCTTAGCCTCGACCAGCTTGTGTAGGTCGGCCTCGAGGGCATTGCCTCCACCTGTGATCATTAGGTGTGCATTCGGGATGCTCTCGGCGATAGCCGGCATTGCCTCGAAGAGCGTCTCAAGTCCCTCGTAGGGTTGGAAGGCACCGATGTAACCAAGCAGAGTCTTGCCTCCCAGGTTCCATTTGTCCAAAACCGATTGCTCCGGCGGCTTACCTTGGAATAGCGAGCTTTCCACTCCGTTGGGGATTACCTGGAGCGACGTGTTCTTTCCGATCCGTGGTGAAATTTCGTTTCGCAACGCCTCGCAGATGGCGACAATGGCGTCGCTCTTCTTGTAGAGGATGGTCTCAAGCCCCTTGGCCCCTTTGTAGGGTAGTGAGTCGTACTTCCACTTCCCTCGATCGACCGAAGCGTTCTCCCAAAGATAGCGAACTTCGTAAACGAACGGCAGCTTGTGTTTGCGAGCTACATGCAGGGCGGGCAACCCGACCAAGACAGGAGAGGCTGCGTGAATCACGTCGGGGCGAAACTCACGCACCGCGCTCTCAATCGTCTTCTTTAGCGCATGCATCATCCCCATTTCGCGAAGCCCCGTCTTGCGGTCTGGCTGCGACGGCGTTCGCACAAAGTTGCGTCCGTCGATGGCTTCGCGCATGGAGTCGCCATTTGGATGCTGCGACGAGGTGACGACGTCACACATCATGCCCAGCTCTTCCTGGCAGCGCATGATGTAGTTGGCGCGGATGCTGTAGCCCGAGAGATTGGGCAGAGAACTATGCAATACGTGGAGGACTCGCACTACGTGATCGTCACGTGTTAGGCCGTCGAACACAATCGCTAGGAGCGGTCGTTTTCGCGGAGACAGTCACATCATGAAAATTGTACACGTCTTGGGTTCATTGGGGATGGGCGGCGCTGAGCGGGTGGCGCTGGACTTGGCCACGACCCAGCGCGACCTTGGCCACGAGGTCCTTGCGATCTCACTCTCGGGCGAGGAGGGCGGTGGGCCGCTAGCCTCTGCCTTCGCTGAATCCGAGGTTCCCGTTCACGTTGTTGCCAAGAAGCCAGGGCTCGACTGGACCCTGCCGCCCCGAATTGCGAAGGCCCTACGGAGTCTCGATGTGGACGTGGTGCACACGCATAACACTCCACCGCTGGTCTACGTCGCAGCCGCCGCTCGTATCTCACGTCACGTGGTGGTGCATACGAAACACGGGGAGGGCCACCTTGTCAGCCGAGCTGGCCAATTCTTGCGCCGTTTTGGAGCGCCATTCGTCCACAGCTTCGTCGCCGTGTCTCAGAAGACTGCTGAGCATGCACGAGAGCAGTGGGCGTATCCTCTCCCAAGTCGTATCAAGGTCATCACCAATGGCATTCGCTTGGATGTGCATCGTCCTGATTCGCAGTCGCGAGGCGAACTCCGTGCCGAACTGGGCATCGCTGAGAACGCGTGGGTTGTGGGCACGGTAGGTCGCTGCGACGAGAACAAGAATCAAGTGGCTCTTATCCGCGCTCTCGATGCGCATCTCAGTGAGAAGGTGCAGCTCGTCGTGGTCGGTGATGGCGATCGTATGGCAGCACTCAAGGAGGCACGCGCAGCAAGTGCTTGCCCCCAAGCGATTCACATCCTCGGGCGGCGCAACGATGCCCATCGAGTTATCTCCAGCCTCGATGTCTTTGCACTGCCCTCTCTTAGTGAAGGCCTACCTCTCGTTATTCTCGAGGCAATGGCGACAGAGATCCCAATCGTGAGCACCAATGTCGGGGGCATACCCAAGGTTATCGAGCACAAATAGGTGCGGGCTCTTGGTTCCTCCGTCGGACGATGCCGCCATGAGCGCTGCACTTCTGATCTTGCGAGACAATGCGGATAGAGCCGCAAGCCTGGCCGTCGCAGGTCGGGCGTTGGCTGAGCGCGAATACTCCTGCGAGCGCATGGCAGAGGAATACCTAGATCTCTATCGTGCGGCGCTCCGCTAGGCGTGTGGGCGAGTGGGCCCGTGGTGCTCTACTCGTCTGCATCGTTCTCGACAATCCAACGTCGCACCAACTCCGCGTTTGCCGTTGAGGTCGTGTGGTGCTGGTTGTCGTAATACGTGATCAGCAAGGAATTCGCGTCGCCGGGAATGACGTTAGGAACTGTCTGGTCGGTTCCAAATCCGAGGGCTGCGCTGTAGGTTTCGAGAGAGTAGGCACCTTGGAGGCCGTGACAGGTGGTGCATCCATCGCTCACCAGCAATTGTCTGATGCTCGAATCCCACGTGACAGCGCCTGCAGCCGCATCCGCTTGAGGCCCCGCATCGATTGGGGTGCCTGCATCGGGAACTTGGGCGACGGCCTCGTAGGGAGCACCCGCACTGATCCACGCTTGCCACCGCACAAGCGTGCTATCGCCCTCGGTCATGGAGGCGGAGTGGCCGCCAGCTCCTGTCGCCTTGGGGATGAGGGTGCTGGTTCGCGAGCGCGTCTCTTGGTAGTTGGCCTCCCATTCCGCATCGCTCGCAGGGGAGGGGGCGAGTTGCATCGGAACTTGGCCGCCGCCGTGACATGATGCGCCTAGGCAGCCAGCTGCGCTTAGGTCTTCTTGAATCGTCGGACGGAAGACGGGCGAGCTGGGAGTCGCCCCATCGACATTGCCACCACTGCCGCTGTCCGCTCTCGATTGGTTGTTGACTTCGCCGACGCTGCATCCGGCAAGGGATATGAGAGCAACGACGGACAGCCAGTTCGTATTCATGCAGCCGACCTACTGCAGTGAACATGCCGAGCCGCCGGCGGACAGACTGAACGTCTCTTCCTGAGTATCTTGCTAAGTTCATAGGACATAGGGAAGCCGATCAGGTCTTGCGAGGCGGTGATTTGTCACATGGGGCCCCCTCTCTCCGATAGGGCACAGCTCCCCCCATTCACTGAGTCTCATTCGCGTTTCATGCGACACATCGCCGATGCTTGTCCCTAAGGTATTAATGAGATAGCGAAGGGGCGCCTGCGGGAGCGGGAATTGCAGCGCTTCGGCGGCTGAATGGCTCTAGGGAAGACATCGTAATGAAACGCATACTATTCGCCCTCTTTGGCATTGCTCTCTCTGGCTCAATCGTGCTTGCAGCCGGCGAGAACGGCCCTCTTAACGACATGATCGTAGAGTTTCTTACAGAGCGTGGCTCAACCGTGCAACTAGCACCTCCAAATCAACTGACTAGACGAATGTCAATTGACTTGACCGGAGTCACGCCGACGCTAGCGGATATGGAAGCGACTGAGGCGATGAGCCCCGAGCAGATGTTTGACTACTATGTCGGCATCGGTCCAATGCCGCACACCGGCGGGATTTCCGCGTATGCCTGGGTCAATCTCCTACACGATGCGGATGAATTCCTCTTCTCCAATTCCGTGCAATTCTCCCAGGTTACCCACATCCAAGAGTACAACACCCAGTTGGAGCGCCTCTACTCCGAGGACTGGAGCTACCAAGAATTCACTCGTTGGGCCCTCACCTCTCAGATGTTCCTCAATCGCTTTCCATCCGGTGCAGATCGGGCAAACGCCGCGTTCTTCCTCTTCTTGGGGCGGGATAGCTTCTCCAACGAAGTGCCCGCGGGAAACATGTGGAATGGATACGTCCTTCGAAATCCCAACCTCGACGCCTCGGACGCAGAAACCAACCCCGACTATCACGTCTACGACTACGACCCATCGCGCTGCGGCACAGAGGTTATCTGCGAAGCCGAGCTCTGGTCACAGGTCGGTTCGACCCCTGAGGCTGTGATTGGCCAGATTGTTGAGTCTCCTCTTTTTGCTGAGGCCGTCGTAGAGCGCTACTGGCAACGCATGATCGGCACACCTCTTCCTGGAGTCGACTTCCCAGTGATTCGCACGAGCCTCGCACAGAACCTCATTGCAAATAACTACAGCGTGAATTGGCTCATTCGAGAGATCGCAACTTCCCCCGCATATACTCAGGAGATGATGTTCCGATGAAAGCCACAAGAATGCTTCCGACCACATTGGTCCTCCCTCTCCTGCTCATCGGTGCCTGTTCCTTGGGGCCGATGAGTGAAAACGCCCCTCCTGTCGATAGCGCAGCCGACGCTGGCCCAAGTGGTGGCAGTGACGGGTATACCCTCTCATTTTACTACGGCCCAATGAAGCCGATGTATGCAGAATCCATACTCTATTCCGTTGAAAGGATCACCGGTCACGACTTCGGGGCATGGGATCACACAACACCGGATCCCGCATCCAATGCATTCAACAACTCCGGAAACGCAAATGGTGCGTGGTATCCACACTGTCGATTGCTCGGAGGCTGTATGGACCATAGAATTCCGCTTGGCCGTACATCGTTCCTCGGCACTGCCTACGTATTGCAGCTGGAGAAGGCTGTTGCAGAGGCTTGTTACGATAGGGCGGCCTTTGGCCACTTTCCTGGAGGAGTGGCTCCTACTGAATCCGTGCAGGCTATTGATATTATTAGACATCAGTTCGCTGTGGCACTGGCGGCGAATCCGACAGAGGAAGACTTGGCTAGGTCGATCGAATATTTCGACTCCCATATCGCCGACCCTGAGTTCGACGACGTAACCGCCATGGAGAGCGCCGGCAGAGGGCACTGCCGCGCACTTATGACAACCAATCGCTTTCTTTTCTACTAGGTCACAGAGGATTTCATGAGCAAAAACAACGTATCTCGACGCGGTTTTCTCAAGACAGTTGGAGCAGGCACTGGTGCTGTAATTACGGCGCCCTATGTCTGGAGGCAGCGTGCGGTTAGTGCTGCCCCTCTGGTCGACAACATCAGTCTCACAGGTGGTGCAATCTTCTTCGTTCTAAACGGGGGGGCGCGAACCCAAGCGGTCTTCAATGGCACGGTTGGAACAGGAACGAACCCTTTTGGGTCGCCGGTTACCGCTAGCCCGGACGCGGTTCCAGTGTCTCTCACCGTGCCGCTCTCAAGTGTGATGAGGGGGACCAGGCTGGATGAGGTTGCTATCAATAGCAAACTCAACTTTATCAGCACCGCTCAGCACGCCAACAGGACCGGTAGTCACGGTACTGGGCGAGCCATTGCTTGCACAGGCTATCAACCGCAGGAAGATAAGCCCGGCATCCTCACGCTTCTGAACCAAGCTTTTGCCTTCCGGGATATCCCCTGCATCAACATCGGCAACGACACGCCGACGACCAATATCGGTTCTGAGATCTCCAGCACGTTTGCACCGATCAAGATTTCTTCGGCGCTCAACGTCAACGACATCACATCGGCCATTGAGTCGGTGCAGGTCTCAGATGCAGAGGCACTTCGTCTCAACAATTTGCGCTACGGCATGTCAGACCAGTTTCTGCGGGCAACGAGTTATTCTGAACCAGCCAACGTACCATTCTTCCAGCGAATAGCTGCAGATGTTGCGGCACAGCTAGATGCCGATGCTTTGGACATTCGTACCAACGCGAGTATGGGCAACTACCTCGACAGCACGCCTGTGGGGAATGCTGCCCTACGAGCTTCCTTTGGTGTGCAGGCCAATGGTGGTGGTTCGAGTTTGGGAGCCTCCGCAATGCTGGCTGTGCGGCTCAGACAGCTTGGTTGCGCGGGAGTCACGGTATCCACAGGCAACTGGGACATGCATTCCAATGAGATGGACAACCTTCCGGGGCGTGCCTTCGAAGTCGGTCAGTCAATTGCGGGGCTAGTTGATCATCTCTCTCGTATCCCAGACCCAGTGGCAACCGGAGCATCTCTGCTAGACACCACAGTTATTACCGTCCTCACCGACTTCAACCGTGGAAACTGGTCGGTTGGTACGGGTTTCAACAGCAACAATGGCTCCGATCATCGCGGCAACGAAGACAAGACATCTTTCCAGTGCATTCCGATGATTGGCGGTGGTCTTCCTGGGGGCAAGATACTCGGTGAAATCGGGGCGGACGGTTCGCCATCAAACGCATCTCCCATCTACACCACTCAGCAAGTGCTGGCGACAGTACTCGACCTCCTGGGACTTCCCTCAGCCGCATATTTCCCCGGAGCAACTCCAATAACTCAGGACCTTATCTAGTGTGGTCAGGTAGTACGAATCCAATCCAACTGTCGCTCCTCTTCTCTGTCCTCGCTTCTTGTGGTGTTGGGCAGGTTCCGGGACAAAGCAATGTTCGTGATGGAGGGGGGAGTACTACCGATAGTGGCCTGCTGGAGCCTGATACGCCTTTGGACATAGAGGCTGCGCAAGCACGCTTTGTCACCACCACCGACATCATGCGCCACGTGATTGCTCCGACCTGTGCAGCAGAGAATAACGAGTGTCACTCCAACGAGGACTTTCCGGATCTTCACTCTGAGGGCAACCTCTGGAACCTTGTGGGCCTCGGCTGCAATCTCGGTGTGGGCGAGCGAGACACAATCGAGGACTACTGCGAGGCCATCGGCGACGAGGTTCTCATCACGAGCGGTGCTAACCAAGGCTTCACTGCGACGATTGGTTCGGTTGAAACCATTACTGATGCAGAGGGCGAATTCTCTCACTATGCGATTGCTGTGCGGACCGCTCCGGCGGGCGGTGTACAGACTGGTGGCGATTTCGAGTTCCAACGAAATGGTGTCGTTGTTGCTGCTCTAGGTGGCGGCAATTCGCTCGACGTGGTCGCCGGCGAGCAAATCCTGCGAGTAACTGACTCCAGCGACATCACTCTCGTAACTGCGATTCGGCAAGGTGATGAGAATCGCAATGGGGTGTACGGCACCGGCGAGGGCCTCATCGTCAAGCCTGGCGATGCTCGCGGTAGCTACTTTGTTCGAAGGCTCTTTGAGCAAGAGACCACTCGGGTGCGAATGCCTCTGGCCGGCGCCGTCGACAACCCAAACGAAGTCAATTCCTACCTCTCAGCAAACGAGATGTACGTGCTGATGAGTTGGATCAACTGCATGCAAGATGGTGATGGAGTTGCATCGCCAATTCGCTACGACTGCGCCGAAAACGCGGGCAACGAAGGAGAGTGGTAGCAGTGAAACTCAGGTTTTGGACAACGATTGTTCTGGCGCCTCTTGCGTGTTTCGCAGCCTGTTCCGTGGGCCCAAGTGGCCCAATGGGATCATCCGTTGATTTCGAGTCAGAGATTGCCCCAATCATCGAGAGAGACTGCGGAACGAGTGTTTGCCACGCCGCAACCGACGAGCAATTCTTGGAGCTCCCGGAGAACTACTATGCGTTTCCCGTAGACAGCGATGGAAAGCTCACAGGGGCAGATCGTCTCGAAGCTGCCCGCGTACGCACGCTTGAGAAACTCGCATCGGAAGACGTGAAGTTCTCAGACTTCATCCGAAAGCCCCTCGATGAATCGCTTGGTGGTTCTGCCCATCGCGGTGGTGCGCAGTATGCCAGCGTGCAGGACGATAGTCTTGTCAAGCTCATGCAATGGGGGCAACGCGTCAAGCCTGCCGAACTACCTGAAATTTCGACTCGCGCAGAGCGCTACGCTGCGGAGATCGAACCCATTTTGGCAGAGAAGCGCTGCATGCTTTCGAGTTGTCATGGCGCCAGTGCAGCCAATCTCCTGATCTTTGATCCCGGTGTTGTTGGCGAGTTCGACATCAATAGCTCGAAGCAAAACTACACCAAGGTTGCTGTTCATATGAACTTCGCGACGCCCGACGCCATGATGAGTCGGCTCATCCGCAAAGCGATTCCCTTGGATCAAGGCGGCATATTCCACCGCGGCGGCAATGATTTCTTTGACCCATCCACTGATGATGAGGACCTTCAGACCATCGTCGACTTCATTGCAGACGGTCGCACAGAGCTTGGCGATGATGACAAAGGGGTCGTCACGGGCATGGTCTTCGCTTCGACCGATCCAACACCACGTCGCATCTTCGATATCTCCGCATGGCAGCCCGGCGGTGAGATTCACTCGCTGATTCCGGCAACGGCAGGTGGCACGCTGGCCAATTTGACTGCAGCGCATCACACAGGCCCGGCTGACATTCGAGATCCGGCCGTCTCCTACGACGCTACGAAGGTCGCCTTCTCAATGCGGCGAACTGAGGATGACTGTTTGAACATCTACGTGATGAACATCGATGGATCGAACCTTAGGCAGGTAACCAACGACACCGGTACGTTGCCCAATGGCATCAAGATCAGCAACGTGGAGCCTGTCTGGGGCCCAGACAATCGCATCTACTTCATCTCGACCCGGGCCGGTGAGCTTTCCTCTCACGATGATTGGCCGCTCTCGAATGCCTATCTCATGAACGAAGATGGCACTGGCATTACTCGTATGTCCTTCAATGGCGGCAACGAAGTCGCTCCGGGCTGGCGGTACGCTCCTCATCACGGCGAGGAAGAAATTGAGATCCGCACGTTGGACCTCACCTTTACCGCGACCCGCAAAGTGGGCAACGATCTATTCGCACCTCTGATGCGAGTGCCGCCCGACTTCCACGCCGACTACCACCCACACTACGGAACTCAGAATCCCGAATATCAAATTTTCACCCAGATGACCCAGATGCCAGACATGCGTGAGCCGCTCTTGCTCATGGATGACAGCACGGTTTGGGAGGGCGGGGCCCTCGCGCTTGTCGACCGAAATCTGGGTGCCGCCATCACCGACGATGGGACTCCTTCGGTCGTCAACTACGTTGACCCACTTCAGGAGGTCTCAGCGATTGGCGAAGTCATCTCCCATCAGGGTGCATCAGTGAATGGCTACTATCGGGACCCATTCTCCATGCCGGATGGCAGCATCATCGTCGCACACTCCTCGGCAAGCATCGACCTAACGAATGTGGCTGCAGCGCCTGATACCGGCATCTATCATGTCTCGCTAAAGGAGCTGGCGGGCAACAACACAATCATCGATTCCAAAGAGCTACTCGTGGACATCCCCGGCAAGATAGAGATGGATCCTCGACCAATATTCAAGCGACGTCTCGAGGAGGTTGGTGACCCACTTCATCACCTCGAGAACGGCGCCGAGAGCGGAACACTGCTCAATTTCGACCTAGCCGTTCTCTTGACGGTAGGCGATGAAGACAGTCCGTCAAGCAAGAAGACGTTCGACGAGATGGCTGAGGACATCGACCGCATTCGTTTTGTTGAAGAGATTCAAAGGCAGCCAGGCGAGGCTCCAGGACGCGGAGGCCACGGCATTCGGAGAATAATTGCCGAGTTTGACGCGACGGAAGATAGGTCTCTCTACGTGGAGTTGCCTGCAGGTGTCCCGTTCTACATGCAAGCACTCGACGAAGACGGGATGGCGAGCTCCACTTTTAACCAGTGGTACTTCATTTTGCCTGGCGAGAAACTCAATCAGGTTACTCGTCGTGAAGTTTGGGATTCTCGTTGCGGAGGTTGCCATGGTTCGCGCAGTGGTATTCCCGGTGACACCGTGGGAACTCCAGACGTGCTCTCCCAGGCATCTAGAGTGGATGCGAACTACGACAAGACAACTCGCACCGACTTGCCACCGGTTCCCTACGGCCTTGATCCGAACGATCGACAGGAGATCGATTTCGCACGCGATATCCAACCGATTTTCACGGCAAGCTGCGCAACAGCTGGATGTCACGATGGTTCGCGGGCACCTGACTTGACCGCAAGGGCCGGCAACGCCGGGTTCTCTGGTGCCTACGAGGCGCTTACAGCGACGGGAGCTGGATCGACCAACAACTTCGTCTATGTCGATCCAATTAGCACGGCAGCACAGAATAACTACCTCACAGAGGTGCTTCTCCAACGAGAATTGTCAGCTCCGCGGGAAATGGATTCCGGTCAGTGTCCTGGTGGCAATCAATTGGGCGACGAGCAGAAACGCCTGATCATGACTTGGATGGATCTCGGGGCAAACTTCGAGGGAATTGGCAGCAAGGTGAAACCCACGCTGCCGACATTCTAGGAATAAGTAGTACGTACGTAGCTTAAGATCATGTCATGAGAGCGCAAATCACAGTAGTATTTCTCGCGATCCTTCTCGCAGGGTGCGGTGACGGAGCTACGTATAGCGAAGGAGGAGGCGATTCTTGGCGGAATCTAACGCCGGTGCCAAACCCAAATCCTGATGCGGAGTCGCAGCCGACTCGTCGCCACCCCTATGGAATGGCGATGAGCCCCGATGGCGACACGGTACTCGTCACCATGCGCGGTAGCGAGATCGAGCCCGGCTCTGAGATCGCTTTCGTGAGTGCCTCGCTGGGGCAGGTCTCAGAGAGAGTGACGGTGGGCGATCGCCCCATCGCAGTGAAGGTACGCCCAAGCGGTGATTTCGCCGTTGTTCTCTCTCAGTTCTCTCCCTATGCCGCCGTCATTGACGTTAGTGGCAGGTCGCTCGCAGGAAAGATTGAAGTTGGCTACTACGGCGAGGACCTCATTTTCAGCAGCGATGGCTCCACGATGTTCGTTACCAACCGAGCGCAGGATAGCGTTCAGAAGTGGGATGTCGGCAGAGTCGGCGACAGTCTCAAAGCAACCCTCGTCGCAGAGACTCCTGCCGGGACAAATCCCGCTGCAATCACTCTGAGCGCGGACGGTTCGAAAGTCTACGTGGCGGACCACAGGGCCCTCGCTGTGCGCGTCTACAGCACCTCCTCGCTGGCAGAGATTACGGTCATTCCCTTCAACGCCCAGGTCCTGGGGCTCGCAACTATGGGCTCGTGGGTCATCGCCACCACGATGAACGATACCAATGGCCTGCCTTGCGAAGACGATGGTGACTACATCGGAACGCAGGGCGATGGCATCATGCCCATAGTCACCGATAGCACGTGCGGCCGCGGATTCGCGGACATTCAAAACGAGATCGCCTTCATCGACACCAGCTCGGATCAGATTGCGATCCGCTACACCTCCGATACGGCCGATACGTCCGAAGCCGACCGTGAAGGCGACTACCCTCTAGAACTCATGCGTGTCACAGGCGCATTGCCCTTTGGCATCGCGGTCGCCAGCGATACACGGGCATTCATAAGCATGGGGGCCAGCGACGAGGTCGTAGAAATCTCACTTGATGGCCAGTCTCCGCCCGGCATGTTGACAGCAAATCGTTGGCCGACAGGCTTCACACCCCGTGGCATTGTTGCGACTCCAGATGGAAGCACCGTGTTCACCGCGAACATGCTCGGTGAGAGTATCTCGGTGATCGACACGACGGGGGATCGCAATCTCGAGAACATCGTCGGAAACAATAGTCCCGCGTTCCCGGCTACCAGCGCCGAAATTGGTGAAATGTACTTTCACTCATCGAAGTTCTCCACCGATGGCGATCAGAGTTGCACTCACTGCCATTTCAACAGTGAGAGCGACAATAAGGGCTGGGGCGTCGAAGTTGTGCGCGCGTTCGGACGGCGCTCAACAATGATGGTTCGCAACCTGGCCATGACCCAGCCTCTTCTCATCGAAGGCGTCTTTGACGAGAAGGACTTCAATCTCGAGATGGCCGGCATGGCCTTCAGGCCGGATTTTCACGACTCCTCCTACGTGCTCCAAGTTGAGAGGCGGGAGCAGTTCTTTGTCGATCAGACTAGGCAGCTAATCAATCAAGAGATTGGCTTTCAGGACATGATTGGCCACGTTGCGTCCTACCTGATGGACGAATCTCGGCTTCTGCCAAGTCCGTTCCCAAAGGACACGCCAGAAGTTGAGCGTGGGCGTGCGATCTTCTTCCGTCCAGACGTTGGATGTGCGGCATGCCATCCCGAGCCGAACTTCGCGAGCGAGGAACTCTTCTCCGGCATTACGACGCTTGGCCGCTACGACTTGCCAAGGCGCGATCTGGATCCGGATACATCGGTGAAGTTCATAGAGTACGCACAGGACGGCTTCTTCAATTCCAATTCCCTGCGCGGGCTGTGGGATCGTAAGGGCTCTTTCTTCCACGATGGGCGCGCTCGAACCGTGCGCGAGACCATCATGACACCTCAGCATAGTTGTCTGGAGCCGGGGGAGTTGGCCTTCAACGAATTCAATGGCCAAGTGGATACAAACGGCGGCATCTCGCATCTAACGTGCACCCAAATCGACGAGCTTGTCGAGTTCATGATGACCATCGACTAGAAACTGCTGCCACAGGTGTGGCACCAATTTCCAACGCGCTTGGCTTCGCCAACCGCGGATTCTACGCACCTTCGGCGCTTTGCCCTGGTGTTCCACACTAGGGATTTGGGATACGATGCTAGGCCTGGTGTGAGGCTGGTGTTTCTGCTACATGGGGCGGCGATGCGCGACCGTTCCATTGCGATTTGGCTGGTTTCAGTCTTCTTGCTGATTTTCGCCATGGTTCTCATCGGCGGAACGACGCGACTCACTGGCTCAGGGTTGTCTATGGTGGAGTGGCACCCCCTGATGGGCGCGCTACCTCCGATGGACCAAGGAGCCTGGGAGGCCGTTTTCGCAAAGTATCAGGAGTCACCTCAGTACAACTTGGTCAATCACTGGATGACCTTGGAGGACTTCAAGAGCATCTTCTTCTGGGAGTACTTCCATCGTCTGCTGGGCCGGCTTATTGGCGTCGTCTTTTTTGTGCCTTGGATCTACTTTTTCGTTCGCAAGAGGTTACGCGGCCAACTCGCCAAGCGCACGGCATGGGCTTTCGTTTTCGGTGGCGCACAGGGGCTGCTTGGGTGGATCATGGTCAAAAGCGGCCTGGTCGACGAGCCGGCCGTGAGCCACTACCGCCTTGCTGCGCACTTGATGCTGGCGCTCTTTGTTGCCTGTTGGATCCTATGGATCCTCCTTGATTTGCGCGCGCAAGGACGAGAAGAGGCTGGTGGTTCCGAGCGCCTTCGCCGTTGGAGTTGGGTAGTCGTGGGGCTCGTTGCGCTCCAGTGCATCTACGGCGCCTTCATGGCGGGAACGCGAGCCGGCTTTCTCTACGACACCTTCCCGAGCATGAACGGCGAGCTTGTGCCGACGGGCATCGCTGGCATGAATCCATTCTCCGACCCGGTTTCGATTCACTTCCTTCACCGAATACTCGCTTGGCTTACTGCCGCTGCGGTGCTCGTCTCTGCCTGGCGTACAAGGACCGGTGAGAGCACTCGTGGTCAATCGGTGGTGGCGCTAGTCCTTGCCTCAGTGGTTGCCTTGCAGTTCCTGCTTGGCGTTCTCACGGTGATGCTCAACATGCCTATCCCCATAGCCGTCGCCCATCAGGGGGGTGGTGTGTTGCTGCTTTCGATTGCGCTTGCGAACGCCCACGCCTGGACTCGCACTAGGCGATAGCGAACGCTCGTTGTAGTAGACCTATACGGCACTGCTCGCAAGAAGCCTCGTACCGGACCTAGACCGCCGAGCGCAAACAATGATCCAGTGGTCTAGCGGGAGATTGTAGACGGCCCCTCGGTCGAACTTCGAGAGGTCGGCAAGCGTGTAGTTTGCCGATTGCAAGATGGACTGGAAAACCCTGGAATGGAGCTCCTCTTGCTCGCCGGCGTTCGCCGGTGCCATCGCCGCTGGTGCGCT